>JAJYUO010000020.1 GCA_021792485.1 Thermoplasmata archaeon | reverse complement strand
GAACGTCTGGCCGGCCGTGGTTGAGCCTCTGCTCGAGCGTCACCCGGCTGTCGTGTCAGCAGCAGTCGTCGGCAGCCCAGACCCCGAGTGGGGACAGAGGGTGACCGCCTACGTGGTGACTGCGGGAGAGGTGGAGGCAGCGACACTGCTGGCCGAGCTGCGTGAGATCGTGAAGGAGGCCTTCTCTTCCTTCGCAGCCCCTCGCGAGGCAGTTGTAGTCGACCAGCTCCCCCGCCCCGCCATCGGAAAGGTCCGGCGGGAGATGCGGGAACGCCAGTTGCGGGAGAGCTCGCAGCCGGATCAGCGGGCCGAGCGGGAGCTGCTCCGCGCGATCTTCCCGCACGGTCACCCGTACCGCGAGACCGGGCTCGGCTCCCCCCGCTCGCTCGAGAAGCTGGATCGGGCCCGGATCCGTCGGTTCCATCGCGATCACTACGGGGCGAGCGAAGCGATGGTCGTGATGACGTCCGGCCTCCCCTCGAGCCGGGCCCGATCGGCCATCGCCCGTGCGTTCCGGTCCCTCGACCGGCATGCGCGCCTGAATCCCGTTCGCCTTCCTCCTCTCCGCCCTCGGAGCACCGAGATCGAGGTACGGATCCCCGGGCTCACGGACGTTGAGGTGAAGATCGGGGGGCCGTCTCTCCCTCGGTCGGATCCGGAGGATCCCGCCTTGGCGCTCGCCCACGAGATCCTCGGGGGACGACCGGTCCTGAACCGGCTGTTCCAGAACGTTCGCGAGAAGCGGGGCCTGGCCTACCATGCCTCAGGAGAACTGGAGAGTATGTCCTGGGGAGGGTTCTGGACGGTCGGCGCCGGCAGCGGACCGAGGAACTGGAGGCCGACGCAGACAGCGCTTCGGAAGGAGGTCGCCCGGCTTGCGGAGCACGCTCCGTCCCGCGTCGAGCTCGACCTGATCCGGGAGAGCGCGATCAAAGAGATCCCCCTCTCGCTCGAGACGACCCTCGACGCGCACGAGCTCGCAGTGGATCTCGCCTACCACCGGCTCCCCGGGAACTTCTGGACGACATGGCCGTCGGTGCTGCGACGCGTCCGACCGGCCGACGTCCGCTCCGCGGCGGAGCGAGGGTTCGATCCCGAGCGGTCGTGCTCGGTCGCGGTCGGCGCGATCTAAGGCGACGATCCTCGCGCTGGGGCGGACCCGTCGCGCAATCGCGGACCGATCCCCTTCCATTCGGGCAGGTCGCCGTCGTGGGCTCGCGCGAAGAGGATCCCCTCCGCGCCGGGCGTCAATGCGTAGGCGCTCGCTGGGATTCCCGCGACGATCGTCGCGAGGGCGTGCCGGCTCAGCATGTGGCCGAACGCCCAGTGCCGGCGCCGCGCGAGGTCCGAGAAGTGGGGGGCATAGTGTCCGCCCCCCACGCCGAGCGCCACATGATCGCTCGCATCCTCGGCCAGTTCCCCCAGGATCTCGGCGAGGGCTCGAACCGAGGCCTCGGGAGGGACGGGGCGGTCCCCGTAGCCGATCTCGACGAAGAACGCCGGCTGCTCGAGCTCGGGGCCGTGATGCGTCGCCTCGTAGCTCGCGGGAACTCCGAGACGCGGAGCGACCTCCTGGAGGCGGCGCAGCGCGTCGGCCATCCGTCGGGGATCGGTAGGAACGAGGACTCCCGGGCGCCCCCCGACATCGGCCGAGGGGCCGGGATTGCCGAGCGGGTGCACCGTCAGCGATTCGATTCCCTGCTCGCTGCGGTGGATCGAAGGAAAGACGAGCGGGATCTTGCGCGATCGCATCCACGGCGGAAGACGTGCGTCCAGGTGCTCGTCGTGGATGTGGATGCCCGGTCTTCGCAATAGACCGGCGCGGGAGGACAACGCGCGGATCGCCGCGCCGTCCACATGATCGCCGAGAGACGGCCGGGTACCCCACATCTCGGCCACGCGGACGGCGACCGGATCGGTTTCGGACACGACCACCAGGTACTCGATCTCCATGGCATCCCGTTCCAAGTCTAGGCACCGTGCAAGCGGATAGAACCTCCGCGCGTTCCTGCGGCGGAAGCGACCGAAGGACGGCCCTGCCTGACGGCGGCTCCCCGTAGCGAGACTATAGGAGGGTGAGGTCCCCTCGCACGAACGGTTTCATCACGAGGTCCCACGGGGTGACGAGCCCGGCCGAGCAGGAGATCGCGTCACCGACGTCGGGGTCGAACTTCCAGGTCGCCGTCGGGATTCGCATTTCCGCGTCGAGCTCGATGACCGGGCGGAGTTCGAGGGCTCCGACCGTAAGAGAGGGCAGCTGCCCCGAGTGACGGCGGGCCCACTCCAGCATCTCGGCGCTGAACAGCACCCGGATGAGCGACCGATCGGTGATCATCGATCGAGGCTCGCCAAGGACCTCGAGTCGACGGACCCGGTGCTCGACCATGATCCGGGCCGCCTCGCTCAGAGGCATCGAACGCGGAACGGCGGGAAGAGGGCGCGTCGCCACGTCTCGCAATCGCAGGCCCGAGTCGAGCTTGCCCTGGCGATACAGTCGCACCACGTCGACCACGGAGACGATCCTTGGCTTCGGTTGAAATGCAACGAGGGCATGTCCGAACGCGGTCGACTCGTACCGCTCGAGAAGGGCCGCCAAGGGGGCATCGGCAGGGACGGGCGAGGAGATCCGTTGTATGTTGGAGATCCGGCCGAGCAGGAACCGGTGCAGATCCGAGGTCTCCACGACCTTCGCAAGCAGATCGTACCCGCCGGTCAGACCGAGAGCTGTTCCATCGCGCACGGAGAGCGCATCGACGGACGGATCCTGCAGCAGAATCCCGCTGATCACGGAAGGCATGTCGTCCCGGACTTCCGGGAGGCTGGCCGTGGGGTCGGCGGGCCAAACCTCCCGGATGGGCCGGTCGTTACGTATCATGATCCGAGGCGCCTCTGGTCGTGCCCCATCCGGTCGAGACCCCGCGGCGGCTTGTTTCGTTACGGGAGTCGCCCCTTAACTACCTGCCGAGCAACGAGCACCGCTCCGGTTGACGGTCCCTGGTCCAGCCGGAAGGGGTCCTGGCTAGACCCCGACTCTCGGGTCGGGTCACCGCGTTCTGCACGCCATGTACTCGCTTTTCGGATGCTGTCCCGAACCCGGGACGGAGTCTGCCCGGACCTCGCTCGGCGGATCCTCCTCGCGCTCACTCATCCTCCCCAGCCCGAACGCGCCTCGCATCTCGGGAACACCGTGGCCGCACCCTCCATCCTCGGTCCTCACCCGGTCCGACGCCGTTCGCGACCGGCTCGTGTTATCGAACCTCTTACATCTCACGTCGGCGTCGGGAAACCGATGACCGACGCTTCGGGTGACGAAACGCAGACCGTGGACGTGCAGCTGGTTCGGCGCGACGGCTATCGGTTCGAGGTGAGCTGGGGGTTGCCGGGTGCGAGCACCGAATTCCTGGACGAACCCTCGCCTCTCGGGAGCGGGACCGGGCCGAACGCATCTCGACTGGTCGCTGCGGCGGTCGCTCACTGCCTCTCTTCGAGCCTTCTTTTCTGCCTCGCGAAATCGCGCGTGTCGGTGGAGGGGATGCACGCGACCGCCCGGGCCGAGATCCGGCGCAACGAGCGAGGGCGCTGGCGGCTAGCGCACATCACGGTCGAACTCGCGCCGACGATCCCGCATGGGTCCGCCCCGCCGTTCGAACGATGCCAGAGTCTTTTCGAAGACTTCTGCATCGTCACGGAGAGCATCCGCCATGGGATTCCGGTCGACGTGACCTGGCGGGAGGCGCCGGGCCAAACAAAGACCGCGTGAGCTGAGCCGACGGGCCGTCGCGGGCAGGCTGTACTCCGAGAGTCCGCTAGGAAGGAAGGCGTGAGGGCTTTCCGAAGTCCGCACTCCGTCTCTGCGCCAAGGCGGATGCGGACGCTCGCGTCGGCGCGGTTACGCCTTGATGGCCGCCTTCAACTTCGCGACGAGGTCAGGCGGTGGGCTCGAGATGCCATGGGAGTTCTTCGCGTGGGCTGCCGCGATCTCCATGACCTCGTTCGCATCCTTCGCCCCTTTCACTTCGAAACCGCAGCTCATGCCGATGTCGGCGCACCGAAAGCTCGCCATCGTTCCCTCACGATCGGTGAGGGAAAGCCACCATATTAGGTCGCCCGGGACCTACCCTCTTCAAAGGAGGTCCATCCCTACGCTTGGCCGGATCTTCCGGGCGGGCCTTCGGCCGGTCCAATCCGCTGCTGATGGACCCATATCGCTCGGCCCTCCGACGGCCCGGCGATCGCGGGGACCGCGAGAACGAAAGATTCGCAGAGTCGGCGCGGACAAGGTGAGCGTTTCCGCAGCGGCGGCAATACTGGCCCAGGGAAGAGAGCCGAGGCCCCGAAAGCGATGGCGCCAGACAGCGGCCCCGGGCCGCCGGATCGCTCGCGATCCGGCGATGACCGGGGAAGGACGAGCAACCTCGTCGGCCATTCGGCTCAGTCGGAGCCCGCGAGCAGCAGGTCGGCCGGGAGGGGAGAGGGACCCTGCGGACCCGCGGAGTCGATCCGACGGCGCGCATGGCCCCGGAGGTAGAGGAACCCGAGGGCGACCGCGACCGATATGCCGAACATTCCCCCCCACAACCACGTCGATCCCGACGGACCGAGGCCGAGCAGGAGGGTGCCCACGACCGGGGCGACCACCCGCGTCGCGTTGGTCGCGGCGTTGTAGGCCCCGAAGTAGCTGCCCCGATGCTCCGGACCGGCGAACCGCGCGACGAGCGTCTGCTGCGTCGGGCTGACGATGTCCTCGCCGATCGTCAAGACGCCCATCGCGAGAAGGTAGAAGGCGAACGACCCCGCCGCATCGAAAAGCAGGAACGAGGCGCCGTACGTGATCGATCCGGCGGCGAGCCAGCCGAGGTACTGATGCCGACCTTCGATCCACCGGCTGATCGGCAACTGCAGGAGCACCACGAGAACGCCGTTGAGCGAGTAGATGAACCCGAACTCGGTCAGCGGGAGCGATCGGACCGACCCGAGGAAGAGGGCCAGCGGGGTGCTGAACTGGTTCATCACAAGCGCGAGCCCGACCATGCCGACGAGTAACCAGACGAACGGGACATCCCGGAACGGGGCACCGACTCCCTCTCCGCGCTCTCGGGGGGTCGGCCGGTGTCCCGGATACGTCTCGCGCAGCAAGACGAGGAGCAGAGTGCCCTCGATCACGGACGTGATCGCCGCGAACAGGAAGAGCGCCGGAAGGCCAACGGTCGCCGCCAGGAACCCTCCGATCGCGGGGGAGATCGCAAAGCCCGTGTTCGTGAAGACCCGTTGGACGCCGAACGCGGTCACCGTAAGATCCGGCGGTGTCACGTCGCCGATCATCGCGCTCTGCGCGGGTCGGGTGAGCCCTCCGAGAAACGAGTTGATCGCCCAGAGACCGACCACGATCGCGAGTCCGTGGTCCAGGTACTGCCACAGGAACAGCAGCACGACCGTGCTCGCGAAGCTCGGATAGACCGCGAACGGACGGCGGCCGAACCGGTCGGAGAAGTAGCCGCCGGAAAGGAACGAGATGATGCTGACCGGGACGATCGCAGCGATCAGCCCGCCGATCGCGAGGTACGGTAGCCCGTAGACTTCCGCGAAGATGAGCGGCAGGAATACGAACGTCGCGGATCGACCGATGCTCCGCACCAGGCCGGCACTGCCCAACAGGTAGACGCGACGGTCCAACCGGTGGATCGCTGAAATCGAGGAGCCTTTCAAAGCGGTGCCGGGAATGGCCGTGGCACTTGGCCATTTCGCCTAACGGCGCTCCTTTCGCCGAGGCCGGGGCGCGAAGCAGAACACCGCAACGGTTTCCGGCGAGAGAGTGCTCCCGGTGGGGAGCATCGGTGGTTAACGGAAGCGGCGTTGAAGTTATGACCGAGGCATCGTCCCGCCGCCCTCGCACGGCTTCAATGTCTCGAGCGGCGCACCTGCTCGACGGGTGTAGCTCGGCGCGTCAGGGCCAATCGATCCTGCGGAAAATGATTCTCCCGCAGCCGGCCGTGCTTCCGGTAGACCGACCGATTGGTCGTACGGGGCAACGGGCGCTTTGAACCGAACCGACTGCGACGATGATCGCGCCCATGAGGGACAAAAATGCGTGAGGACGTACGGGTCTGCGGGAGACGGGGCTCTCCCCACGCCAGATCGTGCTCTTCCCGATCACGCTCAGGACGGAGCGCCAGCGCGGGCGGCCTCCTTACGAGTGATCTCGAACTCACACGCCTCGGCTCCGACCGCGCTGCACTTCGTCTCGACGCAGCTCATCTCGACGTCAAAGACTGCCGAGAAGGTACCGGCGAAGTAACCTCGGAAGAACTGGCTATAGGGATTGCTGAGCTCGCGACCCATACATTCTATCGACTCCGAAAAGCGTACATGGGCAGTTCCCTCCTTCGGGTCAATGTCGAGCAGCGTCGGGCGTCCATAGCCTGTGAGAGCGAGACCCTCGAGGAGATAGCCAAAATGTTTTCGGACGTTCTCCATCCCACCCAGCAACGCCGCGTGCCGCGTCCATGCATTCCTGCCGAGATCGAGCCCTTGGCGGTAAACGAGAGTCGCGCCTCCGCTTCCCATCTCCTCGCGAAGGGTGTCCAGCGTCGAGATCAGATATTGCGAAGTAATGGCGGTCGCGCGCAACCTCGGGTCGCGCAACCGCAGGGGCAGCGCCCTCCCGATGAGTAGCCCGTCCCGCCCTTCCTCCACCCGGACGTTGCGGACAATCCCGCTCGCGCGCAGCCTCTCTTCGAGGGCGGTCGAAATCCCCGGCGCGTTTCCCTCGCCATAGAGATGGCCGACGGCGTATCCGTCCCCGATTTCGGACATCGAGACATGAATGAGGTTGAACGATTCGCGTTGGAGTACGCCTATGACGGTTGCGAGGGCGCCGGGCCGGTCCTGCGTCTGAACGGCGACGTAGTACAGAGCCTTACCAGGCCGCGCGAAGAAGAGCGGGACGTCGTACCAATTCAAGGGATTGGTATCGGACGGGCTAGAATCCTTCATCGTCCGCGGGCCGGGGCAATCTTGCTCGATGAGAACTCCCCGGTGTCGGGTCGACCGCGACCGGTGGCTTAATTCTTTGGATGACGAAGAACTTGGGACCAAGCTAGCTGAGCCTTGCCCGCGATTCCCGCACCTGAGGGGAATCCAGTTCGATCGGCCACGATTCGACCTTCGCGTTCCATCGGCCCTTCGCGGACCACTCACTAGCGCATCATACTAGATGGAGGATGGGGAATACAGGATCCGATCGTAGCTCCGTGGCGAAGGAGTGCTCCCGGCGGGAGTTTCCCCGTGAGGCCACGCTTCACGGATTTGAACCCGCGTCAGAGGCTCGAGAGGCCTCTATCCTTGACCACTAGACTACGGGAGCGCTCGAAGGGGCGGTAGGGGCCCTACCGTTTGAGGGTTTCGTCGGGCGGGGGCTTCCCGTCCGGCACCGGAGTCCTGTCGTCCGGGCGGGCGAAACTCTCTAAGCTGTCCCGTCGCTCGACCTAAGATCGTGACACCCCCCGTCAAAGCCCGGAGCGGCCACATCCTGCTCGACCCGCGACGACACTTCAAGGACCTGGTCCGCGTCTATCCGGACATCTACAAACGCGTCGTCGAGGCGAACAAGCCGTTCGTCAAGGAAGGAGAATCGATCCTCCCCGAGGTCCTGCTGGAAGAGAACCTTCGCGACTTGCGAGCCAACCGCAAGCCCGCCGGCTACAGTCGCCCCGATGCATTCGGGATGCGGCTCGTCTTTCCCATCGCGGATCCCACCCGGGTCGAGTTCTATTTCACGAAGGCGATCCGGTGCCAGGAAGTCGTCCAGATGACGGAGCAAACCTCGCAGATGCTGCGCCGGCGCGGGATCAAGCACGCCGTCGAGTATGACCGTCTGCCCCTCGGGCCTCCCCGTGGGCCTCCGGGATTCCTGCCGAGCCCGGCCGGAGCCGGGGTTGCCGGAAGTTGAGCGTTCCGTGAGAGATTGCCCTAGGTGCGCGTGATCAGCCGGCGGCCCATCGCGTCGAGGTACTGGACCTCTCCGCCCGCGGTAAGCGTTCCCTTCAGCTCGGCCTGCATCGGCATGCTGAACGTCTCGTACGTCTCGAGGTCCATCAGCTGAATCTCGGCGTCGGTGAACGAGATGATCTGGGCGGTGCGCTTGCCGATCATCGGGACCTGCACCTTGTGCTTCACGGGGAAGACCACGCTGCGCTTTGACCCATCGAATATTCCTACCGCGTCGATGCGTGCCTTCGCTTCACCGTGCTTCCCCGGCTTCGAGGTCTGGATGCTCAGGATGCGGCAGGGCTCCTCGTCGATGATCATGTAACGGCCCTCCTTGAGCTCACGAACTTCGGCCTGCGTCCACGCCATTGAAAGCGTCCTCGCCGCGGGGAACTTCTTCGGACGATAAACGTTGCTCAGGGCCGCCCTCTGCCGCCGAACCGCCGCCCGGAGCAAGGGAACGGCAGCGCCGCGGTAGCCCGCCCGGCCGCGCGTCGGATGCGAGGTTGGGTTGTTTAACGAATGTCTAAATAGATGTTTTACATTGTTCAACACGTGCGAAACGCCGAACGGACTGGCAGGTCGTCCCGATTCCTCGGGGTGCGGCTCACTCCCGAGGAGGAAGGACGGCTCGAAGAGTTCCGGAGGGCGCGGGGCCTCTCGAATCGCTCGGATGCCGTCCGCGCACTCGTCGACGAAGGCGCGAAGTTCGGCCCGGGTGCCGCCGAGCTTCCCGCGACTTTGTCCGGAGAGCTCGCGGAGCTGGTGGAACTCGGATATGCCCGGAACGCAGAGGAGGCGCTCACCGTCGCCCTGCAGTTCGGGCTCGCCGAGATCGCCCGGCTCCACGGGGACTCTTGGAAGCAGATGCGGTCCCATGCGCGCGACGTCGCCGAACGTCGCCGCGGGCGAGAACGGGCGGATCGCGAGGGGCGGGGGCTCCTCCGGCGCTAGTCCCCGGTCAAAAGGTGGTTGCAACCATGGAACCGTTGGTCATTGCGTGGAGCGAACGAAGCGGATTCATTTGCCGGCTGTGCCGTCAGGACGCGAAGCATAATGAGGTGCTGCACATTTCCTATTGCCCCGTCCACGGATTGAGCTCGCCGCTGGATTTGCTCCCGGGGCGGCCGGAGGCGAGAGCGCTACGCGGCTCTATACCCGAACGGGCGACGATGGGACCACCGCTCTCGTCGGTGCCTCGCGCGTAGCGAAGGACTCTCCCCGCATAGAGGCATACGGAGCGTTCGACGAACTGGCGTCGTTCCTCGGCCTCATAGTCTCCGAGCTCCCGCCCGCGCTGGACGAGCTCCGACCGCTGGTCGTGCGCCTCGAACACGAGCTCTTCCTCGCCGAGAACGAGCTCGCGACCCCGCAGGGAAAGGATCCCCCCGGGGGCCGGATCACGCCGGCCCATGTCGAGCGCATCGAGCGGGAGATCGACGCGCATTCGGGTCCGGTCCAGTCCTTGCGGACGTTCGTACTGCCGGGAGGCTCGCCCAGCGCCGCTCGGTTCCATGTCGCTCGGACGATCGCGCGCCGGGCCGAGCGCGAGCTCTGGCGGCTCCATCGAGTCGAAGAGCAGGCCGCCCCACTGCTCCAATGGATCAACCGGTTGAGCGACCTCCTCTTCGCTCTCGCCCTGTGGTCGAACGAGCGCCTCGGCGTTGCGGAAACGCCGGTCGACTACGGACAATAGCTCCCCAGCGAGCCCATGGAGATCGGGGTCGTAGGCAAACCGAACGTCGGTAAGTCGACGTTCTTCAACGCCCTGACGCTGCTCGATGTTCCGATGGCCCCGTTTCCGTTCACGACGATCGCACCGAATCGAGGGGTGGCTGCAGTTCGAGCGAAGTGCCCCCATGTCGACCTCGGGACCCCGTGCACACCCGGCAACGCCGGGTGCGTGGACGGGACTCGATGGGTGCCGGTGAACCTCGTCGACGTTCCCGGCCTCGTCCCGGGCGCGCACGAGGGGCGGGGGCTCGGCCACAAGTTCCTGGATGACCTTCGACCCGCCGACGGATTTCTGCAGGTTGTCGACCTTTCCGGGGCGACCGACGCGGAAGGCGCGATCGGAAGCCCCGGTTCCCACGACCCGGCGGACGAGGTCGAGTGGCTCGAGGAGGAGTTGGTCGCTTGGGCCTCGGAGATCCTTTCCCGGGATTTCGAACGCCACGCCCGGGTCGCCGAGTTGGAGGGAAAGCCTGCGGAGGAGATCCTCGCCGCCCGGCTCACGGGCCTATCGATCTCCGCGGGAGCGATCACGACCGCGCTAAGGACCACGGAACTCGACCGCGCCCATCCATCGGCGTGGACGGCGGACCAGCGGCGAACGTTGGCCCGCGAGCTCCTCCGGACCGCGAAACCACGGCTCGTCGTCGCCAACAAGGCCGACCGGTCGACGGTCGATGCGGCCCAGGCGCTGACCCGGGCCCTCGCTCCCCTGCCGGTCGTGCCGACGTCGGCCGACCAGGAGCTCACGCTGCGCCGAGCGGCGCGCGCCGGGCTCGTCCGGTATCGGCCGGGCGATGCGAGCTTCGAGACATTGAACCCCGACCGGCTCTCGCCGGCCCAACGCCGCGCGCTCGACGAGATCCGGGCCACGCTCGCGAGATGGGGATCAACCGGAGTGCAATCCGCGCTCGAGACGATGGTCTTCGACCGTCTGCACCGGATCATCGTCTATCCGGTCGAGGACGAGACCCACTGGACCGACAGCCGAGGACGCGTCCTGCCCGACGCGCACATCGTCCCGAGCGGAACCACGGCCCGGCAGCTCGCCTACCGCGTCCACACCGACCTCGGGGCGAATTTCATTCGCGCGATCGACGCGCGGACCCACCGCACGCTGGGCGCCGATCACCCGCTGGAAATGGGGGCGGTCGTCCGGATTGTCGCGCGCCGGTAGCTAGCGCGAGATCCCCGATCCGTCGTCCGAGATGAGCTCGGCGCCTGGGTTCGCCGGGCGGACGGCGAAGGCGAGCGCGCCCGCCCGCGCGAGCCGGCGGACGCACTCGGCCTCGCGGCCGGGAATCGGCAGCGCGACGACCGATCCGCCGGCTCCGGCCCCGGTAAGCTTGGCCGCCGCCGCGCACTCGGAGACCGATGTGATCAGCTCCTCCAGCCGTGGATGGCTCACTCCGACCTCGCGCAGCAGTTCCTGGTTGGCGCGCATCGCCATTGCCGTCTCTTCCCGGTCCTCGCGCGCAAGCGCCCGGATCCCTTCCGTCGCTACGGCCCGGAACCGGGCGAGGAGCTCCGGTCCGTCGGGCCGGGCGAGGCGTGCGCCTACCGCCCGGACGGCGTCTCCCGTGGACCGGGGGATCCCCGAGTAGGCAACGATCCACGTCCAACCGGGATCGGGCTCTCGCCGGACGACCCAGCGCCGATCTCCGTCCGTCACGGACCATAGGATGGCTCCGTCGCCTCCGTTCAACGACACGTACCCACCGGCCACGGAGGTCGAGGTATCGCCCGGGCTCCCTACGCCTTGGGCTCCCCGCTCGATCTCGAAGGAGAGCTGGGCCAGGTCCCCCTTCGCGATCCCGTCGCGAGCGGCGCAGAGAGCCGAGACGAGCGCGGTCACGAACGCGGCGGAGGAGCCAAGCCCCGCGGCTCTCGGGATGCGCGAGACGGCGCGGACATCGACCGGAGGACCGCCCTTCCAGCCCCGCTCGAGAGCGACACGGAAGTAGGGCTTGCGCCGCGCGGCGTCGGCATCGGCGTTCAATCGGGTGCGATCGGAAGCGGCAACGATGATCTGCGTGTGCAGGTCGATCGCGAGAGCGAGCTCCGGTGCCCCGTGGACGACGGCGTGCTCGCCG
>JAJYUO010000019.1 GCA_021792485.1 Thermoplasmata archaeon | reverse complement strand
GAACGCGCGGAGGAATTCCGGGCGGCAATCCGGGTAGCCGGAGTAATCGACTGCGTTCACGCCGAGGTAGATCGCGTCGAGCCGATGGCTCTCGGCGTACCCCAGGGCGATCGACAGGAAGATCGTGTTGCGCGCCGGAACGTAGGTGGCGGGAATCCCCGAGCGGCCGGGCCGGCCCCGGGGCAGCGGACGGCCCGGCTGCGTCAGAGCGGAGTCCCAGAACGGCCCGATGGGAAGAGCGATCTCCACGTGGCGGGCGACGTGGTAGTGCCGGGCGAGGGCGCGGGCGCTTTCGATCTCGCGCGAGTGCCGCTGTCCGTATCCGATGCTCAGTGCGTGCACCGGCGGATCGCGAGCGGCCGCGATCGCAAGGCAGGTCGCCGAGTCCATCCCTCCCGAGAGCAGCACCACGCTGCCGCCGCGCGCCGTCACCGGACCGCTCCGGCGAGGAGGAGGATCGCGATCCCGATCAGGATCGCGGATCCCATCCCCGCGAAATTGGTCGAGGCCTTCGTGAGCAGCTTGCGGTTCTCGAGCGTCTCCCCGAGGACGGAGTCGATCTGACACCCGACGAACCCGGCGGCGGCGACTCCGCCGACGAACAGCCCCGCCCCCACGGTCGGCACGGAGAAGGCGACGAAGAGGCCCCATCCGACGAGTGCGGTCGTCACCGACCCGGCGAGCGCGAAGATCTCTCCCCGGGACGACACTCCTCCGTTGGTACCCGGGATCACCGGGCGGCCGGTGAGGATGCTCCGCGCCTTCCCCGAGAGAACCCCGAGCTCGCTCGCGAAGGTGTCGGAAGCCCCGAAGGCGATCGCGCCCGCGTAGAGAAACGATAGCGTCGCCGGCGGAAGGAGCGTGGGCAGCAGAGCGGCGACGAGAACGAGGACGGTCGGCAGGAAGATGTGCGCGAGGACATTGGACACGCCCCGCTCGCCGTGCCGGCCCTCCTGCATCGAGCGACGGGCCTTCTCCTCGAAACCGTAGCGCGTGGCGAGCGAGCTCGCGAGCACAAACAACGCGAGCAGGCCGAGGTACGGAAAGCCCGCGAGGACGACAATCGCCGAGCCGAAGACCGCGGAAACGGCGGCGGCCGTCGGCGTCAGGGCGCGGCCGAGCGCGGCGACGATCGCGAGTACCGCGGTGATCGCGACGCCCAAAAGGGCGTCCGCCAGGCCGAGCACGATTCGCGCCTCGGATCGGTGGCTCCCGAGCGGGGATAACACCTTTGGCGGGGTTTACGAACCCCCGAGGAGTTGGTGGACCCGAGAACCGTACTGCATGGCTCGCTTGGGGCGGTGCGCGATCTCGGCCGGCAGCCCGCGGTGCTCGGCCCACGCTCGGAACAGGCGCTTCGCCTCCGGGTGGGGCAGCCTCGCCTCGATCGGGATCGTCAGGACGGCCCGGATCCAGCCCGGGTCCAGGAACGGCGCCTCGAGCTCGTGGTTGGACCTCCGAGCGATCCGGACCGCGCGGGGCCATTCGCGCGTTCGGAGCTCTTCGAGGTCCCGGAGCGCCCTCGCCTCGGCGGTCGCCGGCGGCAGGGCACGAAAGTGGTGGTATCCCAGGAACAGCTCGTCGACCCCTTGAGCCGTAAGCACGCGGGAGGACGGAGCCCGCTGCGTCGCGAGGGCGAACGCCACCGCCACGTCGCGGGCCGGTCCCTGCGCGTCGGCGAGGTCGGCCGAGTACTCGGAGGTCGCCGCCGCCACGTCCGTGGCGGTGATCTCGAGCGCGCGGAGGGAGCGCCCGAGCGCCGCGGCGCCCGAAGTCGCCTGGGCGATGTCCGGGCTGCCGGATCGCCCCACCACGAGGAGCTCGAGCCCCGGCATCGAGCGGAGCTCATGCGCGAGGAGCGACGAGTCGACGCCTCCCGAGAAGAGGAGGGTCGCGGGGGCGGGGTCCCGCAGGAGCCGGGCGCGGACCGGGTCGAACGCGTCGTCGAGCGTTCGAAAGACGTCGGCGACCCGGAAGCCGTCCATGCGTCCTCGAAAGGACATCCGCCAAGACGATAAAGGGGGGTCCGTTCGGCCGCGCGTGACCGACCCGGGCCCGGTGCCGGCGCTGTTCGTGGATCGCGACGGGACCCTGATGGTGGACCTCCACTACCTCGCCGAGGCGGATCGCCTCGAGATCTATCGAGGCGTGACGCAGGCCCTGTCGCTCGCCCGCGCGCACGGATTCAAAATCGTCTGCGTCACGAACCAGTCGGGAATCGAGCGGGGGATCGTCACCGAGGAGCAGGTGCACCGTGTCCATGCCCGCCTCAACGAGCGGCTGCGGGCCGGCGGAGCCGAGATCGATGCCTTCTACTATTGCCCCCATCTGCCCGAGCGAGGGTGCGCCTGCCGCAAGCCCGGCACCGAGCTCTTCGAACGAGCCCGGCGCGAGCTGAACCTCGACCTCGGTCGCAGCGCGATCGTCGGCGATCGCTGGCTCGACATCGAAGCGGGCCGCCGGCTCGGGATCCCGACCGCCCTGGTGCCGCCCCCGGGTCACACGGACGAAGTGGAGAACGAGCTCCGGGAGCACGGGTCCGTGCCGGAGATCCGGGCCCGCACGTTCCGCGCGGCGGTCATGCGCGTGCTGGCCCGGGGCTAGCCCGGTCGATCGTCAGAGGGGCGTGGCCAAGATGCGCTCGAGCTCGTGAAGGCCGAGGCCGATCATCCCGAGGACGTTGACTCCGAGGTGGGTCACGATCAGGATCCCGCCGACAATGATTCCGATGGCGATCATCCACGCGACGATCATGAGGTGCCGTGCGACGCGACGGAGCCGCGGGACCGGTACTTAAATCGCGCCGTGGAGTCGAATCGGGCGATCCGCCGGTGTGGGAAAGTTCATAGGACCGCGGCTCTACCTCGAGCCCGGTGCCCTGGTAGTCTAGTGGTCTAGGATCTAGGTCTGTCGAGCCTGGGACTCGGGTTCGAAGGCGCTCGGGATCTCCTCCCGGGCCCGAAACTCCCGACCAGGGCGCTCCCGAGTCCGCCCCCTTCACCGTTTAACCTGCTCCCGCCTCGACCGGGGCGTGACGGACGAACCGACCCGGCGCCCCTCCTACCTCTCGGAGGTCGTGGGAGGAGCGATCCGGGATGCCCAGGAGCGCAAGCTCCTCGCTCTGGTCGCGGCGGCACCCGTTCCCCGCCACCTCGCGATCATCATGGACGGGAACCGGCGGTTCGCCGAGGCTCACAATCTTCTCATCCCGGAAGGGCACCATCAGGGCAAGCAGAAGCTCGAGGACCTTTTGGACTGGTGCCTTGAAGTGAACATCCGGGTCCTGACGGTGTTTGGCCTCTCGACGGAGAACCTCCATCGCGCCCCCGAGGAGGTGGAGACGCTCATGGACCTCATCGAACGGGGGTTCCTCGACGTCGCGAAGGACGAGCGCGTTCACCGGCACCACATCCGGGTCCGCGCGCTCGGACGCCGCGATCTATTGCCCGAGCGGGTCCAGCGGGCGATCGCGCGGGCCGAGGACGCCACCCGGGCCTACTCCGAGTATTTCTTCAATCTCGCGATCGCCTACGGCGGACGGGACGAGATCGTCCAGGCGATCCGCAGCCTCGCCGAGGACGTGCGCGCCGGGCGGCTCCGGCCGGAGGAGATCAACGCCGAGATGGTCGGCCGGCGGCTCTACACGGCCGACATGCCCGACCCGGACCTGATCCTGCGGACCAGCGGCGAGGAGCGCGTCTCGAATTTCCTTCTCTGGCAATCGGCCTACAGCGAACTGTACTTCTCCGACGTGATGTGGCCGGGGCTCACGCACCTAGAATTCCTTCGGGCGATCCACACGTTCCAGACCCGACGGCGGCGCTACGGGCGATAGCGACCCGGGAGCGAATGCAACCGCCCGCGCGACGGCCCCGAGGGCGCGAGGGACCTTGGCCCGCGATGTCGTCGTCGCCGAACCCGTCGGCCCTACCAGATCTCCACGCGGTGCTCTTCGGACTGCCGCATCGGCGAGCCTTCGGGGACGTTCCACGCGTCGAAGAACTCCGGAAGGTTCGCGAGCGGCCCGTTCACGCGATAGCGGCCCGGCGAGTGCGGATCGATGGTGAGGAGCCGGCGCGCCTCCTCCTCGCGGACGTTCATCCGCCATATCTGCCCGTAGGAGAGGAAGAATCGCTGCTCCGGCGTGAACCCGTCGATCGGATGGCGCGGCGTTCGACCGTCGGCGAGGCGGCGCGTTAGCGCCTCGTAGGCGATGCGAAGCCCGCCGAGATCGGCGATGTTCTCCCCCGCCGTGAGCTCGCCGTTGACGTGGGCGTTCGGGAGCGGCTCGAACCGATTGAACTGATCGATGATCCGCTGGGCCCGCGCCTGGAACTCCTTCGCGTCCGAGTCCGTCCACCAGTCCTTGAGGTTTCCGTCGGCGTCGTACTTGCGGCCCTGATCGTCGTAGCCGTGGGTGATCTCGTGCCCGATCACGACCCCGATGCCGCCGTAGTTGACCGCGTCGTCCATCGTCACGTCGAAGAACGGCGGCTGGAGAATCCCCGCCGGGAAGACGATCTCGTTCTTGGTCGGGTGGAAGTAGGCGTTCACGGTCGGCGGCGTCATCTCCCACTCGGTCGTATCGACGGGGCCGCCGATGCGCGTGACGTTCCGCCGCATCTCGAAGGCGGAGGCCCGACGGACGTTCCCGAGGTGGTCCGAGCGCGAAACGCGCACGCTCGAATAGTCCCGGTACTTCGCCGGGTGCCCGATCTTGGCGGTGAAGCGTTCGAACTTGCGGAGCGCCTTCTCCTTGGTCGTGTCGGTCATCCAGGGGAGCCGCGCAAGCCGCCCCTTGAAGACCGAGCGCAGGTCGGCGACGAGCTCGGCCATCCGCGCTTCCGCCTCCTTCGGGAAGTGCCGCTGAACGTAGAGACGGCCGAGCGCCTCTCCGATCGATCCGTCGACGACGATCGCCGCTCGCTTCCACTCGGGCTCGGGTTGCTGCTGGCCGAGGAGCTGGCGGTGGAAGAAGTCGAAGTGCTCGTTCTCGATCGCCGGGTGGAGCTGCTCGGCGCTCGACCGCAGAAGGTTCCACCGGAGGTACGTCTTCCAGTCGGAGAGAGGGACGCTCCCGAGCAGGCGGTCGACGGTGTCGAAGAACTCGGGCTGGCCCACCACGACGTAGGCCGGCGCCCCGGCTCCGAGCCGGGCGAGGTAGTCGGCCGGGCGAAGGCGACGGAATCGCCGGGCGAGCTCGTCGAGCCGGAACCGGTTGTAGTTCTTGTGCGGGTCGCGGAGATCGACGCGCGATCGGCTCGACTTCGCGAGCTCGGTCTCGATCCGGGCGATCGACTCCGCTTCGCCGTCGATCCGCGCGGCCGGGATTCCGACTAGACCGAGGGCGCGCCGAAGGTGGGCCGCGTACCCCTCGCGCGCCTTGGCGAAGGTCTCCGCGAGGTAGTAGTCCCGGTCGGGGAGCGAGAGCCCTCCCTGGACGAGATACAGCGCGTAGATCGAGCTCTCCATCTCGTCCGGGGCGACGTAGGCGCCGAAGAGGCCGGGAATCCCACGCTGATGGAATCGGGCCACCAGGTCGACGACTGCCTTCGTCGAAGCGACGCGTCGGATGGCAGCCAAGTCCGGCTCGAGCGGACGGAACCCGCGCTTCTCGCGCCGCGAGCGGTCGATCGCCGCCGCGTAGAAATCCCCGACCTGGCGCCGAGGGCTCGGACGCGACGTCGGCCGCCCGGGCCGGGAGGCCGACTCGAGGATCTCCCGGAGCAATAGGAAGTTGCGGTCCGACAGTTCGTTGAACCCGCTATAGCGCGCCTTGTCGGCCGGGACCGGGTTGTGGTCGATCCAACCGCCGGCCGCAAAACGGTAGAAATCGACCTTCGGGTCCGCCGAGCGGTCCATGTAGTCGACCGAGAACCGGGGGACGGTCGGCACGGTCGCCGCGCTGCGAACCGGATCTGCGTGGGTCATCGAAGAGTTCACCGGGGAAGGGGAGCGCGCTGCGCGCTTGAAGATTCGGTGCGAAGACCGGCCCGGGACCCGCGCGTCGAACGAGCGCCACGAAGGCCGTGCCGCCCGCAGGCGGGGTTCAAATACTAGAACGCGCATCTGTCATTCGTCAGACAAAACGCCGCACATTGTCTGACGGAAATGACCGAAACGTCGGAGCGGGTCACAGTTCGGATCCCGCAGGACCTTCTGGAGAAGCTGAAGCACATCCAGCAGGAGAAGGGGACCCCGACGATCTCGGACACGATCCGCGAAGGGCTCGAGCGGTACGTCGAGGTCCATCTCCCTCCGCCGAATGTTCGCAAGGTCGTCGTCGAGCTTTCCAAGCACGACAACAACCGGCTTGAGCAATTCGTTCGCGACGGAAATTCGGTCTCCGTCGACGACGCGGTCCGGTGGGCCGTGCGCGAGTACATTCGCCAGCGGATCGAGGCGTCCTCGGCCGCACGCCCGACGCGCGCTCTCGCCGAAGCCGCGGCCGCGAACGGACCGCCGACAGCGCCGTAGGCGGCGGAGCGAGACATGCCAGCGGGCGAGGCGACGGCATGGGCCGGGTTCGACCGACCGACGTCGTTCGCCGTGGTCGGACTCGGAGGCGCGGGCTCGGAGGCCGTCCGGGATCTGCTCGGGCTCGCGATCCCGGACGTCCGACCGCTCGCGATCAACACCGACGCCGCGCATCTCGAACGGATGCCGATCGATCGGCGCATCCTCATCGGCCACCGACGCTTCCGGGGGCGTGGGTCCGGCGGGGACCGAGAGGGCGTCCTCGGCGCCATCGAAGAGGAGCGCGACGAGATCCTCCGGCAGCTTCGGTCCTACGAGGTCGTGTTCCTCTTCGGCGCCCTCGGCGGCGGCACGGGAAGCGCGCTGCTGCCCTATCTGGCCCGCGAGCTGCGGGAGACCGACGCGATTCCGGTCCCGGTCGCCTTCCTCCCGTTCCACGTGGAGGTCCGCAGCAACGCGGGCCGGCGCGAGTCCGTCCGCGCCGCTCTGGAGGAGCTCGAGGAGATGGGCGGCCTGCTGCTTCTATTGGCCAACGAAAAACTGCGCCGATTCGACTCGCTGCCGATCCACCGGGCGCTGGGGGTGCGGAACGCCTTCCTGCACGGCCTCGTCACGAGCATGGTCGACATGGTCGAGAACCCCTCCCAGCTGAACGTCGACCTCGCCACGGTCAAGCGCCACCTCGAGGGTTCGGGAATCTCGACGTTGCTCTCGGGCGAAGTGCACGTCTCGGAGCCGGAGCGGCTGCTCCCGCAGGCACTGCGCGACAGCCTGCTCGACTTCGAGCTCGGTCCCCGGCCGCGGGCCCTGCTGCACATCGAGGGCGGATCGAACCTCACGCTGGGAACGTTCGATCAGGTGCTCGAGAACGCCCGGGCGCATCTCGGGGATCCGGAGGAGCTCCTCTTCGGAACGCGGGTCCGCCCGGAGCCGCGCGAGCTCGTGCGCCTCACGGGCCTCGTCTCGGGGATCCGCGTCGGATCGATCCACGGCCTGCTCGGCGCAGCGCCGGCCCGGGCCGCCATCGCCCGCTGAACGGGCGCGGTCTACGCCGCGCCCGCCTCGGCGAGGTCGAGCTCGTGGTGGACAAGGTCGATCACCTGGCTGGTCCGCAGCGATCGGGGCCCGAGCGAGACGGTCGGCAGTCCCGCGGCCACGAGGATCGCCTGCTCCGCCTCCGTCGGCTCGTACGGGTCGGAGAGGAAGAACGTCGTCGGCGGTCCGACGGGCGGCCGGGACCGCCAGAGGGTCCCGCCTTCGGTCAGCCACACGCCGCCCGGCTCCATCGCGAGCCTTCGCAGTTCCTGGCCCACGTCGATCGGGCCGGCGACGATCCCCGGGGAGGATTCGAACTCCCGCGGGAAGTCGGCGGCGCGCACGAGCGCATTCTTCAGGAGCGCCGCGGTCGATCGCTCGTCCGGGTTCAGGTACCGGACCCGTGCCCCCGAGACCGTGATCCGGCGACCGGCGGCGCTCGGTCCGCTTCCGGCGAACAGGAGGATCGCCTGGGTGTCCCGACGCAGATCGTTCGAGACCGTGAAGGCGGTCGACACAGCGCGGGCGACCTCGTCCATCCGTCCGGCTCCCCCGGCGAGGTCGTTCAGGGTGAACGCGCCGTTGGAAGGGACGCGGTGGACCAATAGGACGAAGCGCCTCACGTGCCCGCGGAGTCCGCCGCCAAAAAAACGATGGCGGAGGCGCCTAGCGGGTCCGAGCGGTCCGGCGGGTCGTGGAAGCGGGCAGCTCCGACGGCCGGGGATCCGGTTCGGGAGCGGGTCGCTCGCGCTCGAGCCAAATCTCGTCCCCCAGCTCGTGGTAGACCGCGTGGGCAGCGAGGCCGGTTCCGGATTCTCCATGCGGGAGGTGGAAGGTCGAGAACGTTCGGGCCGCCCGGCCCGAGTAGACGACGTCCTTCTCGCCCGCGTCGGCCATCGCCCGGGTCTCTTCCTCGGCGAGCTCCACGATCCGGTCCTTGCGGATCATCCAGTAGTGGATCCGCCACTCCCGGCCGTCGTAGAGGGTCGTCTCGTCGCGTTCGGTCTCGAGGATGCCGCGGTCCTCGAGCATGTAGAAGGTATCGCGGTCGTCCGGCTCGAGAACGTTGTCGATGATCCGTTCGTTGAATCCGAAGAAGTTGAGGACGTGCGCGGCGACCGTGCGTGCGTCCTCGGGCCGCATGCCGTCGTGGCCGATCGACCGTCGGATCGCCTTGGCGAGCGAGTCGTGGTCGACCGGGGCCGGGCACAACGGCTCCTCGAGCACCGGGACCTCGGGCCCCGTTGTCCCGCGCGCGCCGGGGGCGGAGAAGCCGATCGCCGGCGACGCCATCGCGCTACCGGGCGCGGCGACGTACGAAGAAGACCTAGAGGGCCGAGAATTCCCGGAGGCCACGACGTATCTATCTCGGGGGTCCCATATAGGAGTTTCTAAAACGCCTTCGTCAGACGCGGCGCCGACGAGGCGCGCCCCGGCGCCGCAGGCCCGCGCTGGAGCGCCTCGATCGCTCGCGTCCAATCCTCCGTCTCGATATGGGATTCCATGTCGGCGAGGCCCGATAGCGCCTTCGGCCCGGGGAGGGTCGCCTTCGCGACGTAGACGTGCGCCATCCCTCCGTGCGAACGTCCCTTCCACGCCATCGGAGCCCCTTCGGCGGCCCGGAACTCGTAGTACTCCGGGGCGGGAAGGAACCAGATCATCTGGTCGTCGGTCCGGCGTCCCATCCGGGGGCCGCGCACCTCGACGGTGAGGCCGAGGTACTCCACGAGGGCCGACGGGATGGAGAAGAGCCTGCGCTCTCCGGGTCGAGCGGTCGCGATCAGGCGGTCGCGGAGCTGCTCGATGGCGAGCGGTTCGCGGGCGAGATGGCTCGCGACCACCCGGGCGATCCCCGAGCCCCGGGCGAGGAAGGAGATCGAACCGGTCCGATCGATCTCCGCCCGAGCGGACGGACCGCGGTAGCGGAGCAGTTCGGCCGCGTCGTCGGGCAACTGCATCGTGAGCCATGTCGGCCGTATCGAGCGCAGGATGACGTACTCCATCGACCCGAGCGGCCCGAAGGCCGCGCGGTATATGAAATCTCACAAGTCCAAGAAGGCATCGTTCACTTCCGAGGAGACAGCTCCGCGAGGATCGGCCCGAGCCTTGATAGATCTTCTAGATCGGCGACGACATCGGCCGCCGCTCGGACGGCCGGGCTCCGGGCGTTGAGGGCGATCCCTCCGCCGACGCGCCGGAAGACCCGGACGTCCGGCGCGGCGTCCCCGACATGCACGCAGCGGCGCGGACCGACGCCGAGCCGACGAAGGAGGCGGTCGAGCAGCTCCGTCTTGTCGGCGTGGACGGCGCCCGGTGGGGGGATCCGGTCTCCGATAGGCCCGGGAACGCGCACGCCCTCGAAGTCGTCGAAGCCGAACTTCCGGACGTACCACTCGCAGACGTACTGGGGGTTGTGCGTCAGCAGCGCGATCCGAGCGCCCTGACGGTGAAGCTCCGCTACGGTCTCGGGGATGGATCGGATCCGGGGGGTGGTCTCCAGGGCCGACTCGATCTCGGGAATGCTCGCCCCCTCGGCGATGGCGAGGAGGTTGGCGAGGTGCTCGTCTTCCCCGATCTTCCCGGCCCGGAACCGATCGGTCGTCGCGCGATACGCCGCCGTGCGCCCGAGCACCTCAGCGATCCGGGCCCAGCCGTGGACCGTGGTCAGCGTCCCATCGATGTCGAAGGTGACGAGCTCCCACGGGAACCCCGTCCCGGGAGCCGTCACGGAGGAGCTCCGCGGGATCGTCCGAGCAAGATCCCCCCGATCCACAGGCACGCGAAGACCCCGATCGCGATCGGAAGGATGTGCTCATACGACGATGGGTCCGTCGGCAGGAACAACGAGAGGAGCGCGACCCCGACGATCGTGAAGAGCAGGCCGAGGCCGACCAGGTAGCCGCGGCGGATCGGAGCGCGGGGGGCGCGGGCCGCGCGTAGCGACGACATGAGCGCGGCACCCCGGCGGGTCGAGATAACCGTTGTAGGCTCGAGAACGGACGCGCAGGTCGGACGCGCCGCGGGGGAGAGCGGGCGTTCTCGGGCCAACCCCATGTAGGCGAGGCCCCATGGGCCGACGGATGACGCCCCGCTCGGGCCCTCGGTCCGCCCGGTCGTCCCGGCGTTCGCCCCCGGTGGACAGGGGAGGCGTCGAAGAGCGCAGGGCGCGGGCGCTGGAAGAGCCGCTCGATTTCCAGCGGCTGCCGGGGCCGTATCCCCGGCTCGAGGTCCGCAATCCGGTTCACGGGACGCATTACCTCGTGCTCCTGCCGGTCTACCCCGATCGCGGCGTGGCCCTGTGCACGTGCGCGGACTTCGCCCGTGCCGGGCTCGGCACCTGCAAGCACATCGAAGCGTCGATCCGCTGGCTCGGCCTGCACCCGGAAGCGGTGCCGGACCCGAACCCGGCCGCCGAGACGGGCGGCGCGCCCATGTGGGAAGAGATCGATCGGAGGGCCCGCTCGGTCCCGTCGGGCCTATCGCCGGCCCACCGGATGGTTTACGCGGGCGAGGGGCTCGCCCGGGCGGATCCGAAGAGAGCCGGGAAGAAGGAAAGGGTTGGAGCGGCGCCCTAGGGCCGTTCGGAGGGGACGACCCGGCTTTAGGTAGCCATCCCGGGGGCGTTCTTGAGCGCCTTGATCTTGTAGTACTCCGGGTCGACGATGACCTCGCCGTTGACGCCCATCGTCTCGATCGTCTTCAGCGGGACGCCGGCCTGCTGCTTCGCCTTCTGCCAGTCCGGGATCGGGATCGAGAACTTCTGCTCGACCTCCGTCCGGTAGATCGGGCCCGAG
Source organism: Thermoplasmata archaeon (assembly GCA_021792485.1). Lineage (GTDB taxonomy): Archaea > Thermoplasmatota > Thermoplasmata > Lutacidiplasmatales > UBA184 > Lutacidiplasma. The sequence goes on along the minus strand of JAJYUO010000019.1, from coordinate 627 downwards.
TTGTACGAGCAGAACGGGATGATCCGACCGTCGGGGACCGAGTAGTGGATATCGCAGCGCATCAGGCGCTGGATGTCGTAGTCGTAGGCGTCCTGGAAGTGCATGTTGCCGATGTAGAGGGTCCTCCAGGTGAACTTCGCGACGGCCTCCTTGTTCCCTTCCGTGAAGATCGAGGCGATGACCTTCACGCAGTTCTTCTCGTCCAGGCCCTCCGGCGCCTTGGAGAAGTCGAAGAACTTCGCGACATCGTGGAGCAGGCGGGCTCCCGCGACCGCGGTGCGCACCCGGGCGAACCGCGCGTCCCGGTACTTGTCGATCATGCCCTCGACGCTCTCGAAGAACCCGTCGACGTCCATGAACCGCGGTAGGGGCGTGATCTTCTGCCCGTCCTGCGAGATGAAGGCGAACGTCGCGCATCCGCAGCCGGGGTGCGTCGTCAGGGTCATCTTCTCCTCGCCGTGGATGATCGAGACGAGCTCCGAGATCGGCGCGACCGACGGCACGGGGAAGAAGTCGGACTTCTCGAACGGTCCGTCGGTGCACAGGATCCGCACGAGGTCGGACTGGGTGAACCGCATCTGGAAGCGGTCCTTGTCCGGAATGCGGGCCGTCAGGGCGACTGGCTGG
>JAJYUO010000018.1:7349-11945 GCA_021792485.1 Thermoplasmata archaeon | reverse complement strand
TCGAACCCCTCGTCCGGTTGGATGAGGATCGAGATCCGGTCCGGGTTCGAGTGATACTCCGACACGGTCTGGAAGAAGGTGACCGGGGGGGCCTTGAACGTGAGGATCACGCGCGTCATCTTCGCCGGCAGCCGCTTGCCCGTCCGCACGAAGAACGGGACGTCCTGCCACCGCCAGTTGGCGATCTTGAGGCGAAGCGCGACGAACGTCTCGGTCTCCGATCGGGGATCGATGCCGGGCTCGTCCCGGTATCCCGGAACCGGGGCGCCGTGGATGGTCCCGGCGGCGTACTGTCCGCGGACCACATCGCCGTCGGAGAGACGGACGATGCTCTGGAGGACCTTCACCTTCTCGTTGCGGATCGAGTCCTCGTCACGGGTGGCCGGCGGCTCCATCGCAACGAGCGTCAGCAGCTGGGTCACGTGGTTCTGGATCATGTCGCGCAGCGCGCCCGATGTCTCGTAGTACTGGCCCCGCCCCTCGACCCCGAGCGACTCGGCGACCGTGATGGTGACGTGGTCGATCCGTTCTCGGTTCCAGAGCGACTCGATGAACATGTTGGCGAAGCGGAAGACCAGGAGGTTCTGGACGGTCTCCTTTCCCAAGTAGTGGTCGATACGGAAGACCTGCTTCTCCTCGAAGTAGCGGTGGACGAGGCGGTTGAGCGTCTGGGCCGAAGCGAGGTCCCGTCCGAACGGCTTCTCGATCACCAGGCGCACCCACCCGCGTGCCTGATGGAGCCCGGCCTCGCCGAGGCCGGCGATCGTGGGGCCGAAGGCGTCGAGGGGAAGCGCGAGGTAGAAGATCCGGTTCCCCGGGAGCCCATGGTCCCGTTCGACGGCTTCGATTCGTTGACGGAGAGCGGCGAAGCTCGGAGTCGATTCGTCCGGGACCGACTGGTAGAAGAGCGTCGAAGTGCAGAAGCTCGATACGGTTTCCGGCGGACCGGCCTTCACCTCGGCGAGCGCGCGCTCGGCGAGGGCACGGAACGCCGCGTCGTCCATCGGGCGGCGCGCCACACCGAGCACGAGGCTACCGGCCGGGAGCATTCCGCTGACGTGCAGTCGGTAGAGCACCGGCAACAGCTTGCGTTGCATCAAATCGCCGGTGGCGCCGAAGACAACGAAGAGATGGCGATCGGGAGTTCCCGATGGCATCCCTAGCTCTCCCGTTTAACTTCGTGGCCGCCGAACTTGTTGCGCATCATCGCGAGAAGCTTCTCGGAGAAGGGATCGCTTTCTCGAGACCGCAACCGCTGCTGGAGCGCGAGGGTGATCACCGGTGCCGGAATGTTGAGGTCGAGCGCCTCGGCGACGGTCCAGCGTCCTTCCCCGGAATCGGCGACCCAGGGCTCGATCCCCTGAAGTGTCGGATTCTCCGCCAGCGCCTGCTCCGTGAGCTCGAGGAGCCACGAACGGATGACGCTCCCGTACCGCCAGACTTCGGCGATCTGATGGAGGTCAAGGCCGAACTCGGTCTTACCTTGCAGGACGGCGAACCCCTCCGCGTAGGCCTGCATCATCCCGTACTCGATCCCGTTGTGGACCATCTTCACGAAGTGACCCGACCCCACGGGGCCCATGTGGCCCCAGCCCCGCTGAGGTCCTGGCGCGAGCGTCTCGAGGATCGGCCGGATCCGTTCTACGTCCGGATCCGCTCCGCCCACCATCATCGAGTACCCTTCCGTAAGGCCCCAGATCCCGCCGCTTGTCCCGACGTCGACGTACCGCAGGCCCCAGCCCGTGACGAGAGCCGCACGACGGAGGGTGTCGCGATAGTACGAATTCCCCCCGTCGACGATCACGTCGCCGGGGGCGAGAAGGGAATGGAGCTGGTCGATCGTCTGGTCGACCGGCGCCCCGGAAGGGATCATCAGCCAGACGACGCGGGGCGGCGTGAGCTGGGCGACCAGGTCGGCGAGGGACTCCGCCCCCTTCGCCCCCTGCCGGACGACTGCATCGACGACCTCCTTCTTCCGTGCGAATCCCACCACCGTATGGCCCCCGCGCACGAGCCGCACGGTCATGTTGCCGCCCATCTTTCCGAGACCTACCATTCCGATTTCCATTCTGTTCCTCCTTATCCGGACCGGACGCCCCGCCGGGCGAGTTCCTCCCGCAGTCGTCCCTGATCGTGGACCATCAATGTGTGCAAGCCGAGACGGGCCGCCGCCTGGACGTTCTCTGGGCGGTCGTCCAAGAAAAGAGTCTCCTCGGGCGCGTGCTGGGTCACGTCGAGCGCGAGGCGGTAGGCGCCCGGCGTCGGCTTGCGCCGGCCCGTGTAGCAGGAGCTGAACATGCCATCGAAGAGCTTTCGGAGACCGAACGTGCGGATCCGATAGTCGTTGAGCTCCCGAGACTCGTTGTTGAGCGCGACCATCGCGTACGATCCTCGGTCCTTCAGGGCCTGCGCGAGCGCGATCGCGCTCGCGTACGCCACCGATCGCTCCCGCATGAACTGCCAGAACTCCTCTCGCGAGAAACTTCGCGGGGTGTAGAAGACCGTCGCGTCCAGATATCCGTCCCGACTCAGCCGGTCGGTCTCGAACTCCTCCTCGACGAGGGAGTGGCGCCGCTCGAGCTCCGCGGCATCCAGCCCGAAGCGCGCCGCCGCAGCGGAGCGGGCCGCGCGGTCCCATCCGTTGGAGAGCAGAACACCGCCAACGTCCCACACGACCAGCGAGATCCTAGACATGCAGAGCCTCGTGGAGCCGCTCCAAGCCGACGCGAACGTCCGGCCCGAGGTCCAGCCGCAGGACGCGTCGCCCCTTCTGCCGAAGCGCTTGATAGTCTCCCAGCGCCTGGGCGCGGATGAGCCGCCCGAAGGTATAGTCGGTTCCCGGGACGGATAGGTCTCGGGTCGGGGAGTCGACGAGCTGCAGGAACAGTCCTGTGTTCGGCCCTCCCTTGTGGAGCTGCCCGGTCGAATGGAGGAAGCGAGGCCCGTAACCGAACGTCGTCGCCACGCGCAGCCGGTCGAGAAGGACGCCCCGGATCCGCCCGAGCGCCGCCGAGGTCTCCGGGCTCGGGGCGAGGTAGGCGTGTATCCCGACGTAGTCGCCGGCGCGTGCGGCACCGAGCCACGCATCAAGCGCCGCCGACATCGCCGTGGGATCGAGGGCCGATATCGTTTCGGCATCCGTTCCCGTCGTCGAACCGGACGGCGAGGCCATTGCCCTGCGTGCGAGCTCCTTGGCGAGCTCGACGTCCGGCTGGTCGTACGGATCGATTCCCATGATCGCCCCGGCGCTGGCCACCGCCACTTCCCACCGGAAAAACTCCTCGGCGATCCCCTCGCGTCCCGGGACCTGCACGCGGACCACCGGATGTCCGGCGCTCTCGAGCCGGCGCGTGTGCGCGGCGAGCGCCGGGTCGGGCGCCGGCCCTTCTTGGATCTCCACGAAGAGCCGGTCCGAACCGTACCGGTCGGGAGGGGCGAACGGCTCGTCGACCACCGGCACGATTCCCTTGCCCGCCTTCCCCGTGCTTTCGGCGACGAGCTGTTCGAGCCACGCGGGGAACGGGGCGAATCTCGGCGATGCATAGAAGGTCAGCTTGTCGCGGCCACCGAGCGCGAGCTCGCCGAGCGCGGCTCCCAGCCTCAGCCCCGGGTTCTCCCGCACCGGGACCGACGGGGCGCATGCCTCGGCCATGATCCCCGCCCGATCAAGCAGCGCCCGAACATCGATCCCGGCCAACGCCGCGGGAACGAGGCCAAACATCGTGAGCGCGGAGTACCGTCCCCCGACCGTGGCGAGGGCCCGGAACACCCGGCGGAACTTCATCTCCTCGGCGAGCTTCTCGAGGGGGGTGCCCGGATCGGTGATCGCCACGAACGATCGTGCCGGGTCGCCTCCCGCCGAACGCACCGCTTCCCAAAAGAATCGGTAGAACGAGAGCGGTTCCTGGGTCGTCCCGGACTTGCTCGAAACGAGGAAGAGCGTCCGGGTGAGGTCAAGCCGTCCCGCGAGCCCGGCGACTGCATCGGGATGCGTGCTGTCCAAGACAGAGAGCCGAGGATAGCCGGGAGGCGGGAGGAAGATCCGGCCCAGTACGTCCGGCGCGAGGCTCGAACCTCCCATGCCCAACACGACGACATCGCGGATCCCTTCGGCTCGCACCTCCTCCGCGACTTCGACTAGTTGGGGGAGAGCGTCGTACATCATCTCGGGGAGATGGAGCCATCCCATCCGCTCGGCGACTTCGCTCGCCGGCGCGGCCGGCCAGAGTGTCGGATCCTGCTTCCAGAACCGTTCGCCGACGCGGGCGCTCTGCCACGCGTCGCAGCGCGCCGATGCCCGGTCGGTCATGCGGCCGAGCGCCCACGCAACCGGATCGACCGCCCCTCGGAGGAGGGCGTCCTTCTTCGCCGCGATAGAGCTCAGCAGATGCGCATACGACTCGGCGAACGCCGCGACTCCTTCGACCTGGAGAGCGTCGCCGATCGCGCGGAGGTCGATGCCGGCCTTCTCGGCTCGCGCGAGCGTCTGACGTGCCTCCGCCGCTCGTGACGTGAGGGTATCGCCCCGGACGACACCGTGGCTCTCGAACGCCGTCAGGGTCGCCGGGGGGATCGTGTCGACGGTTTCGGGTCCCA
>JAJYUO010000018.1:919-7339 GCA_021792485.1 Thermoplasmata archaeon | reverse complement strand
GGTCCCACCAGCTCTTCGACGTAGTAGGTGTCGCGGTAGCGAGGGTCTTTCGTGCTGGTGCTGGCCCACAAGAGGCGCTGGGGTCGGGCGCCCCGGGACCTCAGCGGAGCGAAGGCATCGCCGAGGAATAGCTCCTCAAACCGAGCGTAGATGCTCCGGCAGTTCGCGAGGGCCACCGTTCCCCGGAGCGCCGCCGCCTCGGGGGTCTTCGCAGCGTCCAGGATTCGGTCGACGGCCGTGTCGATGCGGCTCACGAAGACCGAAGCGACCGAGGCGATGCGCGATGGCTCCGCCGCCCGGGCCAAGCCCCGTAGGTACGCCCCGGCAACCGCCTCGTAGTGCGCGAACGAGAACATCAGCGTCACGTTCACGTTGATTCCTTGGGAGAGGAGGGCTTCGATGGCCGGGATCCCTTCCCTCGTGGCCGGGACCTTGATCAAAAGGTTCGGCCGGTGCACCTCGGCCCAGAGGCGCCGCGCCTCCGCGATCGTGCCCGCGGTGTCGTGCGCGAGACCCGGAGCGACCTCAAGGCTGACGAACCCGTCCTTCCCTCCCGTGCGGTCAAAGACCGGGCGGAGGATCTCCGCCGCGAGCGTTACGTCTTCCACGGCCAACCGCTCGTACAGCTCTGCCGGGGAGAGCTGGGGATTGCGGCTCAGCAGACGGGTCAGCGCATCGTCGTAATCGTGGCTGCCCGCGATCGCCTTGTCGAAAATCGTCGGGTTGACGGTGACGCCGGTGATCCCGTCCTGTTCGACCATCCGCTTCAGATCGCCGTTCGTCAGGAGGCTGCGTCGGATGTAGTCGAGCCAGGGCGACTGGCCGTGGGCGACGAGCTCAGTGAGGCGTGCCATGGTCGTCAGATCCGTTCGCGGCGATCGCGTTCTGAGCGCACTCGACCACATGGTCCGGGGTGATCCCCAGTTCTCGCAGGACCACAGGCCCGGGCGCGGAAGCGCCGAACCGGTCCACGCCGACCGATCGCCCGTTCGATCCGACGTAGCGAGACCAACCGAGCGTGACCCCCGCCTCCACGGAAACCTTCGGGATGCCGGGAGGAAGCACCGCCGCCCGATACGAAGGCGGTTGCTCGTCAAAGAGCCGCCAGCTCGGCAAGGATACGACCCGAGAGGGCGTCCCGAGCCCCGCGAGCTTGCGCTGGGCCTCCAAGGCAACGGAGACCTCCGAGCCGGTCGCGATGAGAATCACGTGAGGAGGACCGGCGGGGGGATCCGAGAGAATGTAGCCGCCCCGCGGCACGCCCTCCGCGATGGGATAGACGGCAGGATCCAGAACCGGAACCTTCTGACGGGTCAGGACGAGAGCTGCCGGCTCGCTCCGCGTTACCGCTAGACGCCACGCCGCCGAGGTCTCGTTGGCATCCGCCGGCCGATAGACCGTGAATTCGGGTATCGAACGGAGACTGAGCAGGTGCTCGACCGGCTGGTGGGTCGGACCGTCCTCGCCCATCGCGATGCTATCGTGCGTGAAAACGAAGATCACGTGCGTCTTCTGCAGGGCCGCAAGGCGCACCGCCCCTCGCGCGTAGTCGGAGAAGACGAGGAATGTGCCGCCGTACGGGAGCAACCCTCCGTGGAGGGCGATTCCGTTGAGAACCCCCGCCATCGCGTGCTCGCGCACACCGAAGTGGAAGTTACGACCGCCGCGTTCGTTCGCGCCGAAGTCGGGGGTGCCCGGCAGCACGGTCTTCGTCGACGGCGAAAGGTCAGCGGCGCCCCCGACCAGCGCCGGCAGGCGGGAGGAGAGGGCGGCGAGAACTCGCTGGGACGCGTCGCGGGTAGCGATCGGTCCGTCGGTCGGCCGGAAGGCGGGGAGCCCCGCGTCCCACCCGGTCGGGAGCTCGCCGGAGATCTGAGCTTCGAAGGCGCGAGCGGCCGCCGGCTCCTGGGACCGGAATCGGGTCCGAAGCGACTCCCACTCGCTCTGCCAGGTCCTGCCCCGGTCGAGGGCCATGCGAAAGTGAGCCCGCGCTTCGGGCGGGATCCAGAACGTCGGCTCCAGCGGCCAACCGAGCTTCTCCTTCGTCGCTTTGAGACGGGCGGGTCCCAGCGGCTCTCCGTGCGCTTCCCGAGTGTCCTGTACCGGGCTGCCGTACCCGATGTGGGTCCGCACGCACACGAGGGAAGGGTGCCGGGTGTCGGCCTGCGCCGCGCGCAGCGCGGCGTCGATCGCGTCGAGGTCGTTCCCATCTTCGACTCGGAGGACCTGCCATCCGTACGACTCGAAGCGACCCGGAACGTCTTCGGTGAAGGCCCAACTCGTTGGGCCCTCGAGGGAAACGAGGTTGTCGTCGTACAGGTAGATGAGCTTCCCGAGGCCGAGATGTCCCGCCAGCGAGGCCGCCTCGGAGGCGATCCCCTCCATCAGATCGCCGTCGGAGACAATCCCGTAGGTGTAGTGGTCGACCAGCGGCCATCCGTCGCGGTTCAACGTCGACGCGAGATGGCGTTCGGCGATCGCCATTCCGACGCCCATCGCGAAGCCCTGACCCAACGGTCCGGTCGTTGCTTCGACCCCAGGGACCACTCCGTACTCCGGATGTCCCGGCGTTCGGCTACCCCACTGCCGGAATCGTTGCAACTCCTCGAGCGAGAGATCATATCCCGTGACGTGCAGGAGGGCATACAGCAACGCCGAACCGTGGCCCGCGGAAAGGATGAAGCGGTCTCGGTTCGGCCAGCGCGGATCGGCCGGATTATGCCGGAGGAACCGGTCCCAGAGGACGTAGGCCATCGGCGCGGCGCCCAACGGCAGTCCGGGGTGGCCGGAGTTCGCCTTCTCGACGGAGTCGACCGCGAGAAATCGTAGGGTGTTGACGCAGATCCGGTCGAGTTCCGCAGCAGCCATCTTCGGTGTCGTAGCACCGGCCGGGGAAAAAGGTGGCGGGCTCGCTCGGGATCCGCAACCCGCCGATCACCTCCGCGCAAGACCAAGTTGATTCACCGGCCATGCACCGGCCAATCTAGGGGACGGTGTGAACGTTCGGCTCGGCCGGAAGGTTCGATCGGCGATCGTGCGGCTTCAGGCTCTCGGCTCCCAATCCACCCCAACCTCATGCGGGTGAAAATCGGGAACCGCGCGCGTCCATACGCGTCCCATCGCGTTGCATACGAACTCGGGGGTGGTCATAGAGACGAAGGCATCGAATTCGACACTCGATCGTACGTTTCTTGCGGGCGAACCGGCACGGGCCGAGGAGCGAAATCAATGACTCGGAGACTACGGCGAGAGGCGGTCCGGGTTCGAATGCGGCTCGGTTCTGGGGAAATGCGTTCGTTACGCTGCCACGGTTGGGTCCGGGCCGTAGCCCCGAGCGGATTCGGGATTCTTCGACAGTGGAAAGTCCGGTTCGGCCGGATTCGTGCCCGCTCGGGCACTCTGATCTGCACGAGCTCAACCGTCGCTTCGCCTCGCGCGTAATCGCGGCAACCCCTTCGGTCCCGGGTGCGCCCGGGGCCTCGCCTTCTTTTTCACTCTCCGCCGCCCGGCCTTCCGGCGACCAGCGCTTGGACGCGGGTTCGAGTCCCGCGGGGCCGAGTCCTCAACTAGAGGCGGCGGAGAACCCGCGGGCGGTCGGCCTGTGCCCGATCTGTGGAATGGTGCACGAGCTTGACGGGAGGGCGTGCCCGTGACGCAAGGCTGGATGGGTTTCGTCCATCAGGTCTCCGTGCCGACGGCCGGCGCGGACACATGCCCCCATCGGGCGTGCGCCGAGGACGTGCTCACGTCGGAGACGTACTGCCTCGAGTGCGGAGTGGTCCTCACGTTCCCGCCGCTCGTGATCGGGTACGTAGCTCGGCGCGAGTGGAGGGGTCGGCGGCAGATCGCTCGGCGGCCCGAGTTGCGGGATTGGGCTCTGTCGCGGCTCCGGGCCGGGGCATCCCTGCAGAGGGTTTCCCGCGAGGCGCGGTCGCGGGGGCTCGCGCTTAGCGTACAGACCGTCTATCGTTGGGCCGCGAGCGCTCGCGTAGTGTCCAGGAGCCGGCGGGGCGGCAAGCGCGCCCCCTCCTCGGGCAACGGACTCCCGCGAGTAGGAAGTGGGAGGTCGCTACGGGATCGGTTGTACGCCGAGTCCCGAGCGATAGAGTCCGCGCTCAATCGGATGGTCCCCCGAACGGAGGCGTCGTGATCCCCGCTCCTTCTGCGCCCGGCTCCACGCACGAGACGCGCGGGCAGTCCCGTCAGGTCGGCTCGGTGATCGCAGAGGTTAATTTCGGCCCGCAAGGGGCCGAGCCGGCGCCCGCACCCATCTACTGCGCGCGGTGCCGACTGCAAATCCGCTTCAACCGACCGCCCGGGATCTCGGTCTGCACGATTCACGGTTTCGACTGGGGAGTTCCCCGGTCGATCGCGGTCGCCATCGAGGAGGGTTCTGGTCGGCACCGGCCACCAGTGGGCCGGCCGGAGGACGCTTCTCCATGAGCCGCACCCTCGACCTCGGCTGCGGAGCGAACCGCGACCCGTCGGCTACGGACGGCATGGATGTATCGCCCGCCAGAGGGGTCACGATCCAGTGGGACGCGGGAAAGTTCCCGTGGCCCATAGCGGACGGGGCGTACGACCGCGTGGTCTCGCACCAGCTCCTCGAGCATCTGCCTCCCCGGTACGAGGGCGATCGGGAACTCATGTTCGTCCTCTTTGACGAGGTGCACCGGATCCTTCGCCCCGGTGGAGTGTTCGAATTCGATACGCCGCACGCCCGTAGCCGGCAGGCCCACGAGCTGTCGCACCGGCGGTACTTCAACGTCGAGTCGTTCCGTCCCTTTTGGGACGCGAGCGTGATGCGTCACGCGTACGCGCGCAGGAAGCAGTGGCAGCTGCTATCGTGCCGGGTCGAGCGGGTGTGGCCGTTCCTGTGGCACGTTCGCAGGTCGTTCCCGCGCGTGGGAGCGCTCTACGAGAGAATCCCGGGGGGTCCGCCGGGAAACATCCACGTCAGGCTGAGGAGACGAAGTGAACGCGCTTGCCCTCGATTCGCGGCGCTCGGGACTGATGGGATTACGGAGGGGTGAAATGTCCGCTTCGGCCGCAGCATCGGACGTCCTCCCGCTCCGTCGCCTCGAGGAATTGACCCTCGCCGAGATTCGCCGGTTGCGGTACGATCCCACTATGGAGGACCTCGCGACCGCCGGGGTCCGAGCTCCACCGATGTTGTGGAACTCGCGCACAGCCAAATGGAGGCGACGTGAGTATGTTAACGGGGGAGCTCCGACCAAACACGAGGCTCGGATCTACAGACTTCGCCTGGTCGGAGCGCTCCAACGCCTGTTCAACGGCTGCTGCATGGGGTGCGGACGACTGACGTACCGCCGCGATCTCGTCCTCGATCACGATCACGACACCGGCCTCGTCCGCGGCGCCCTATGCAATCAGTGCAACTTGGCGGACGAACTCGCCGCCAAGGCCCCGACGGTGGCCAAGGTCCCCTACGAGCCGATTGTATTGACCGTTAGGACGCTCGAGCACGTGGCTCGGGTCACTCAGCGCGTCCTCGCCTGTAACGGAGGCGTGGCGACGGACGCCGAGTTGTTCGCCGAGTACCGGCGCGAACTCACGCCCCGCGAGCTCGCCGAGATGGAGATTCTGCCGGGATGCCCGTTGTGTGGCGATGAGATTCACGTCGGGACCGGGTGCGGAATGGGAGGGATCCCGAAGTGACGATGACGACGAGCGCGGGCTCCCGCTCCCGACGAGCGGCGGCCACGCAGGAGGACGGAAGTGGTTGAGCTACCTCCCGAACTCGAGATCTATCAAAAGCTGCGCTGGGCCATTTTCCCGGTGCATAGCGTGGAGGTAGGGAGGTGCACCTGCGGCCGCGACGACTGCGACCGGAAGGGCAAACACCCCCTGACCGAGCACGGGTTCAAGGACGCATCCACGGACCCGAAGCAGTGGGGCGCGTGGATCGCACGATGGCCATTCTGCAACTGGGGGGCGCCGACTGGCGCCCTCAACGGATTCGACGTGCTGGACGCGGACTCTGCGGACGCTGTCGAATGGGCCGCCTCGCACGGCCTTGACCGAGCCCCCCGCGTGTCGACCGGGAAAGGCGCTCACTTCTACGTTGAGCATATCCCCGAGTCCAAGGACTGGGCCAAGAGGGTGCCGGGGTGCGACTTCCGGGGTGACGGCGGCTACGTAGTCATCCCGCCGTCGCGACACGCGAGCGGCCGCCGGTACGCTTGGGCGAACGGATACAATCGCCCCGCTCCCGCCCCGGAATGGCTTGTTGATGCGTGCAAGAACCCCGTCCCCCCGCCGCCGTCGAGGGCTCGCCTCTCGCGCGCCCCACAGCCCGATGGGGAGAAGGTCGGCATGGGGAGGCGCAACCACTTCCTCGTCTCCGAGGCGGGGCGACTCCGGTCCCTCGGTCTGAGCCGAGAGGCGGTGCTGACTGGG
>JAJYUO010000018.1:0-909 GCA_021792485.1 Thermoplasmata archaeon | reverse complement strand
TCAACGAGGCGCGCTGCGACCCCCCCGTAACCGAGCGCGAACTCGAGTCGATCGCGACGTGGATCGCGACCAAGCCGGGGGCTGAGTCGCGAGGCGCTCGCGCCTACGACCTCACGGAGATGGGGAACGCCGATCGCCTTCTCGACCGATACGGCAAGGAGCTGCGCTATGACGTTCACCGAGAGACATGGCTCGTTTGGGACGGATGGCGGTGGTCCGTCGACGAAACCGGCCAGGCGGAGCGATGGATGGAGTCGGTCGTCGGGTCCATCCAGCAAGAGGCCGAGGCGGTTGACACGTCGGACGAGGCCGGAAAAAAGGAGATGGGCCGTGTCCTTTCGTGGTGGCGCGCCTCCTCCACGAACTTCAAGGTCCAGGCCGCTCTGTCGATAGCCAAGCATCGCGACGGCGTTCCGGTGCGCTCGGAGGACCTCGACAGGAACCCGTGGCTCCTCGCGTGCCTGAATGGGACCGTCGACCTTAGGACGGGAGACCTTCGGCCGCATAGGCGCGAAGACCTGATCACGCAGCTCTGCCCGTTCGAGTACTCCCCGTCGGCGGAAGCCCCCGAGTGGAGCGAGTTCCTTCGCCTCGTAACGAAGGAGGACAAGCTGCTGGAGGACTTCCTCTGCCGCGCCGTGGGCTACAGCCTTACCGGGTCGACCCGCGAACAAGCGTTCTTCATCCTTTACGGGACGGGGCGGAACGGAAAGACGACGTTCCTGAACGCCGTGCGTATGATCGCCGGCGACAACGCTCGGAACGCGGAGGCCTCCACTTTCCTCCGCCAGGACGGGAGGACCGTGCGCCAGGACCTCGCCGCCCTTCGGGGGGCTCGAGTCGTCACCACCTCCGAGATACGCGACGGTGACCAGCTCGACGAAGAGCTGATCAAACGCCTCACCGGCG
>JAJYUO010000017.1 GCA_021792485.1 Thermoplasmata archaeon | reverse complement strand
CACGCTCGGGGCGTCCGACATTGTGGCGGCGATGAGCCCCCACGAGGCCCCCTCGGGACTGCGAACCCTTCGGCTGGTCTTGGGGGCGCTCATCCTGATTTTCGGCGTCGTCGCTCTCCTCGACATCCGCTTCGCGTTCGTGGTCATCTGGGTATTCGTCGGGCTCGGACTCCTCTTCCAGGGATTCTTCCTCATCGGAGGGGTAGGCGCATCCCCGCAGATCGACGGCACCCTGCGCGGCCTCGGGATCGCCCTCGGGGTGATCGATGTCGCCCTCGCGTTCGTCGTGATCGTCATCCCGGCGCTCGCGCTCTACCTCGTGCTGCTCCTGATCGCGGTTGCCTTGGTCATGGCTTCGATCTACCTCTTCACCATCGCCTCGACCGGGGTGAAGCGACCGCTCCCGCGACTGAGCGTGGACGTTCCGGGATTCCCTCCGTCGATCGGAGGGGGCGCTGCGCCGCCCCCGCCCGCCAGGCCGTAGCGATCCGAAACGGCCCGAGTTCGACCCTCGGGCTTATCGGAGGCGCGGCTTGGAGGGGCTGTGATCACCCAGCTCGTGGGTAACGGGCGCGTCCTCCTCTGCGTGAACGAGGACGGCGAGTGGGGCTCGCTGTTCTATCCGTACCCTGGCCAGTTCCAGCACCTGCGGGAGGCCCGGATCGGCGTCTACGACGTCGGCGCGCGACGGTTCCAGTGGCTTCGGCGGGACTCGGGGATCTCCCTCGCCCTGGGAGGACCGAAGGACGCCGCCCGGACCCCGATCTCGCAGTGGACCGCGCCCGGCCTTTCCATCCGCATCCAAGATGCGGTCCACCCGAACCACGACCTCGTGATCCGAGAGATCCGAGTCCGGGCAGACCCCCCGCGCGCGCTGCGCCTGTTCAGTTACCACTCCCTGGACATCGCCGAGTCGATGTATCAGGATACGGCCTACGTCGAGTCCGACACGTCCGCTCTCACGCACTATAAGCGAGGCTTTTTCTTCGAGATCTTCGGGGATCCGCGCTTTACCCGCGCGGTCTGCGGCGAGCACACGCTCAAGGGCCTGCGCGGGACCTACGTGGACGCCGAGGACGGACGCCTGGAGGGGCGCCAGATCGCCCATGGAGCGGCCGATAGCGTCGCCGAGTGGGACATCCCGGCCGAAGCCTCGGGGGACGTCACGCTCCGCCTGTTCCTCGCGATGGGTCAGGGCCTCAACGCGGTGCACGACCTCCGTTCCTACGTCGTTCAAGGGGGCCCGATCCGCTTCCAGCGCGAGAGCGAGCAATTCTGGTCGACGTGGACGCGGCGACGCCTACCGAGGAGCCCCGCCGGCCTCAGCCCGCGGGTCGCGGAGGTCTACGAGACGAGCGTGCTCGTGCTCCGGCATTGCACCGCCCGCAACGGCTCGGTGATCGCCTCGCCGGACACTCGCTCGCTGGTCATCGGCGGCGATGCCTACAACTTCTGCTGGTGGCGCGACGGAGGGTATGTTGCGAAGGCGATGGACGAGGCGGGCCTGTACGAGTACGCGGATCGGTTCCTCAAGTTCGCGAGCGAGTGCCAGAACTCCGACGGATCGTTCTTCCATCGGCATTGCCCGGACGGCGCCATCGGGAGCACCTGGCATCCGCCTCCCTTTCTCCAGATCGACCAGACGGCCACCGTTGTCGGGGCCGCCTGGCACCATTTCAAGCGGGGAGGAGACCCGGACCTCCTGGTCGATCTCTGGCCGATGGTCAAGGGGGCCGCCAATTTCCTCCGGGACTTCCGGGACCCGACGACGGGACTGCCCGCCCCGAGCTTCGACCTCTGGGAGGAGGTGAAGGGCATCCACACCTACTCGACGGCCGCCGTCCAGCATGCGCTCGAACGAGCCGCGCGCATCGCCGAGGAAATCGGCAAGAGCCCGACGGAGTGGCGGAGGGCCAGCGAGGAGATCCGCGAGGCCGCGCTCGCCGACCTTTGGAACCCGAGCCGGCAGCGGTTCGTGCGGACCCTCGAGCCGCGGGACGAGCGTCTGGACGCGTCGGTCCTCCTCGCTCTCAAGCTCGGGCTCCTTCCGTGGAGCGATCCGCGCGCGCGGGCTGTCGTCGACGCCATCGAAGAGCGCCTGTCGGTTCCGGGGCTCGGCGGCCTCGCCCGGTACGAGGGGGATCAGTACTACGGGGAGGAGAACCCGTGGATCATCTGCACGCTATGGCTCGCAGAGGCGCGCCTCCGCCTGGGCGAGACGGACCGTTGCCGCCAGCTGATCGAGTGGGTCGCGCAGCACGCGACCCCCACAGGGCTCCTCTCCGAGCAGATCGACCGGGCGTCGAGCGCCCCGGCGAGCGCGACACCCCTCACCTGGTCGCACTCGACGTTCGTCGACGTGATCCACAAATATGAGGCGGTCTCCGAGCGGGGAGCGGCCTCCGAGGACTAGCGCCGCCGCGGGCGCTGCCTCCGGGACTGTAGCGCCGCGAGCAACGGAACTCAATCGCCGGCGAGGTGGTTCGTCCCGGAGACCCCACCCCCGATCAGCTGGAGATACGCATCCTCCAGAACGAGGGTGGCACTCGTGTAGGAGAGGACCGGCCCGACGGCGACGCATCGCTTGAGGATCTCCGACCGGGCGTCGGAATGGCCCCCATAGTCGATCCGTAGCTTGGTCGGAGAGAGCGCGACGACCGATCGCACCAGATCGGCGATCGACCCGAGCTGGTCGGGATGGATCGGCACCGCGAATTCAATGTCGACCTGGGTGTCGACCGCCCGCTTCGCGATGTTCTCGACCGTCTCGTTGAGCAAGATTTTGCCGTGGTTGATGAAGACCGCCCGGTCGCAGACCTCGGTGACCTCGCTCAACAGATGCGAGCTCATCAAGATCAGACGTTCGCGCTTCAGCCGGACCAGCATGTTGCGGACCGCGATCCGCTCGGCCGGGTCGAGGCCGCTCGTTGGTTCGTCCAGAATGATCACGCTGGGGTCGCTGAGAAGCGAGGAGGCGATGACGATCCGCTGTCGCTGGCCCTTCGATAGGGCGCCGGTCTTCCGGTCGAGCGGAGGAAGGTCGAGCTCCGCTGCGAGCTCGTGGATCTTGGCGCGCGCCTGCGCCCTCGGCACGCCGCGGAACGCGGCGACCATCTCGAGTGTCTGCTGTCCGGTTTGCCAGGGGTACGGCTCGGGGGACTCGATGACCGTCCCGACATCCCACAGGGCCGTCTTCGGGTCCCGACCGATGTCGACTCCGTTCAGGAACGCCCGACCGGCCGACGGCCAAGCAAGCCCGGTGAGAAGCTTGAGCGTCGTCGTCTTCCCCGCACCGTTCGGCCCGAGGTAGCCGACTGCCCCCGCGCCCTCGAACTTAAACGTCGCCTGGTCGAGGGCGATGAACGCGCCGTACCGCTTTGTGAGACCCTGCGCCTCTAGGCTCGGCATGGTTCCCTCCTACGTCTCCTCCCGCTGGTAGAGATAGTACGCGCCGATCGAGAAGCCGACCGCGTAGACGGCGCAGATGGCGGCGGACTCCCACACCGCCGGGACAGCAGCTGAGATTCCGAGCGTGACCATCGTAGAAATCGTGTCGGCGGCGTAGAGGATGGAGAACCAGAGGTCCGCCGTTCCAACGAACGTCCCGACGATGCCGTCGACGATGTCGAGGGCGATCAGGAGGACGACAATCGTAATCACCAGCCCGATCGCCGGGCTCCGGGAGATCGAGCTGAGACAGAAGGCAAACGAAAGCACGCCTGCGACCAGGAGGATCGCCAGCAAGTAGGAGAGAGCCAGGGCCTCCCACGGCACGGCTCCGAACGAGAAGAACCCGATCCCACCGATCAGCGTGATCACGTAGAAGACCGTGATGATCCCGGCGCTCACCAGGAGCGCCGCCGCGTAGCGGCCGGAGAGGATGATCGAGCGCTTGACCGGCTGGGCAAGAACGTAGTAGC
Source organism: Thermoplasmata archaeon (assembly GCA_021792485.1). Lineage (GTDB taxonomy): Archaea > Thermoplasmatota > Thermoplasmata > Lutacidiplasmatales > UBA184 > Lutacidiplasma. The sequence goes on along the minus strand of JAJYUO010000017.1, from coordinate 8,343 downwards.
CGGTCTTCGTCCCGAAGTCGGTCGAGATCGCATCTCCGCCGAAGAACGCGCCGACGATGATGGTGAGGAAGGCGACGAAGCCAAGGATAGCACCGATGTAATCCGTGGACGTCGCGAACCGGTGCTGCACGTAGGCCGGGCCATGGATGGCGAGAAAGATCGTGATTCCTCCACCGACCGCGAGGACCAGACCGAGCATCGCCCAGAACCGGTAGGTGCTCAGATAGCTGCGCAGCTGGGTTCCGAGCGCTACCTTGAACTGCTCGGCATCCGACACCGTGGGCTGGGTCATGGCACGTATCGATTTCGATAGGGCATAAATAACTAGTCCCGAATGACGCGCGTGAGAGTTCCCCGCGGGACCCGCGAGCCGCACCGCACGGAGTCCGGGGTTTACGGTCCTCTTGACGCGGCCGCTCCCGTGCCGTGGATCTCGCGGATCCGTTCGCCGCCTTGAGAAACAAGGTGAAACCGACCTACGCTACGACACTTCGGGAGTATCGAACGGCATCTCAGTTGACTACCACGGCCCGGCGGGCGCCCGGACGGCACCCTCGCGACTCGAACGCAAATCACTTATCTACATATATGGACACATATGTATGCCATCCCAGAACATCGCCGTGCAGCGCGCGGTCTACGACGCGCTGAAGAAGGAGAGACGACCCGGGGAAAGCTTCACGCGCCTGCTCGATCGGCTCCTGCACGAACGAGGAACGCTCTCGGACGTGGCCCGGTCGTGGGGAGAGAGGGGAACCGCGTCCGACCGGAAGGCTCTCGACGCCCTTTGGGGAGGGCACCATCCGTGAAGGGGCTCGACTCCTCGGCGATCCTCTCCCTGCTTCACGGTCAGGCGGCCGTCACGAAGGCGGTTCGCGCGTGGGCCGGAGAGGAGATCGCCACCTCAGAGATGTGCCTCATCGAGCTCACCGCGATCGCGCTCCGGCAACCCCCTAAGGTCCGGGCAGCCCGCATGCAGGCGCTGGAGCGGCTTCGCCGGCGGGTGACGGTGCTGCCCGTGGATCATCGGACCCAGACGGCTCTCGCCTCCCATCCGGAAGCGGGTGCGACCCAAGGAGCCCTTGCGTCCTCCATCGTACTCGCAACGCTGGAGGCTGCAGGATGCGACGAAGTTCTGACCACCGAGAGAGCCCGCCTCAGCCGGGGGCGCTGGAGACTCAAAGTGAGAGTTATCAAATAATCGGTTCCTCCGGATAGATGATATCGGAATTTACGTTACTCCGATACGGTTTATGAAGAAGTTCGCCCACCCCCGTTTAGTCGAACCATTTCCAGGGCCGTAGGAGCGTTTTCAGGCCGCGGATCGACCGAAACAACGCGCCATAGGCCCGACATTCAAAGTCACCAATTTACGTTATTTTGACCCGTAATATACGTAACAGACAATCATCCGTATACTATACGTCACATTGGGCCCAGCACGAGGCTTTCGGGCAGTGGTCGGATCTCTGACGGAGAGGCGTATAACTGGAGTTATACGACGCCCGCAGGTACTCGACCTCCCGCGTTATACGACATGAGAAGGAGCCTACCGGACCGGTTCAATCGTCCCTCGTCGGGCGGGGAGCGGCTACCATGGATAGTCGCACCTAGGAACCCTGGCCTTTTCCACATCGATGCATGCGGCCCTTCCACGCGGTGCGAGACTCGCGAGGAGATCGCCAGTGTCGCCCCATTGGCCGTTCATCTCCTCCGGCGCCCGATGGAGGAGCAGCCACAGCACGCGAAAATAAGAGCTGGGATACGTATGAAGCGTTACATCCAACACCGAGACCAGTGGCGCTCACACCTACTAAGAGGGCTCAACCCGGCCTCCCGCGGCCGCTCCGAAGTGCCCTATCCCCTCTCGCCGATCCCGAGAACTGCGGTCGGCCCAGGCAGGATCCTGAGGTGGGCGGTTCGGGTTTCGCGTGATCTGGTTCGACCCGGGTGTCATTGATACATATGCATATACATATGTATTATTGCGCCTCCTGGGCCGGTCCACGGCTCGGTCCGGCCAACTCCATTTGCGGTACGAGCGCGGCGAGGACGGCACCGGCGGAACAGAACGCTGCCGAGACTTCGAATGCGACCGTCGCGTTCACATACGTCCAGAGCCCTCCGACGATTAGGGAGCCGCTCAGGACGGCCAACCCTTGAATCATCCCGAGACGCCCGAAGGCGCGCCCGGCAGATCCTTCGGGAACATGCCGAGAGAGCCAGGCCAGCTCCGCGACTCCTTGCAGGCCGATCTGGATGCCGGCGACCGTGAACGCCGACGCCCCGACCAGGAAGGCGAGCACTCCCCCTCGTACGTCGCCCCCGGCCACGAGGAGGAGATCGACGACCACGAAGAGAGCGAAGGAGAGCGAGACCAGGCCCGCACCGGGCATGCGATCGGCCCAATGGCCGGCCGGATACGGGACGATCGTGTAGACTACATTGTAGAGCAGGTAGATCACGAGAGAAGCGGCGACCGCGAACGCGACCGATCCACCGGTCGAGGGGAGAAGCGACTCTCCCACCCGAAGGAGAGCCAGCAAGATGCTATAGTAGCCGAGCCCGAACACCAGCTCCGCCAGAAAGAACCACCGGACACCTCGAGACATCGGGGGTCCGAGAGTGCCCCGAAGCGCTGCCGTCGGCGCCGGGCGCCATGCCCGATCATGGACAAACACGAGAACCGCGGTGACCGCCGCCGCGCTGGGCACGGCCGATAGGGCGAAGATCCACCGGAACGCCCCGGAGAAGGCGAGTCCCGACCAAAGGAGGATGGCGATGGCGGCCACGGTTCCGACGACCGCGCCCAACGAATCGAGCGCCTGTTCGAGCCCGAACGCCTTGCCTTTGTGCTCGGAGGACGAAGCGTTAGAGACGATCGCGTGCTTGATCGGTTGACGGGTGCCACGACCCAACCATGCGGAGACGCGGAGGACCAAGACCTGGGGCCATGCGGTCGCAATCGCGATCAGGGCGTGTCCGAGTCCGGTGAGGGCGTATCCCACCGCAGCCGTGCGGCGCCGTTGCGGGCTTTGGGCCCAGAGAGCACCGGAGACCTCGCTCATCACGCTCTGTCCGAACTGAGCGAGTCCGTCGATCGCTCCGACGACGAAGGGATTCGTGTAGAGCGTGTAGATGAGGAAGAAGGGGAGTACGGGAAGGACCATCTCGTAGCCCCAATCGGCGAACAAGCTCGCGAAGGAGATCGCCCAGACGTCGCGAGGGATGCGCGGGCTCGCCGGCGACCTATCGGATGAGCTCGAGGCCGGCTCTGAGGGTATCGAGGAGCTGGACATTCATCCACCCGTCCGGGTCGAAATCCCGAGGATCGACCGCCGGTGGTGCGACAGGGCGAGGCTCGAAGGCTCGGCCGAAAGGACCACGCGCCGCTAGGAGTGACGCATATATTCGATGGCGCACATCTGCTCTCGTTCATTCCCTAGCTCGGGGAGGGACGAGGATCGGAGGAAATGATCGGACCCAAAGGCCAGAAGGTCTGGATGGATGGGAAGCTCGTCGATTTCGCCCAGGCGAAGGTGCACGTTCTCGCGCACACCCTCCACTACGGGGTTGGCGTCTTCGAGGGGATTCGCGCCTATCCCACGCCGGACGGGTCGACCGCGATCTTTCGCCTTCGGCCGCATGTCGAGCGCCTGATCGACTCGGCGCGATTCTACCACATGCCGGTCACATTCACCCGGGGCGAGATCGAGCGGGCGATCATCGAGACCCAGGCCGCGAATGCGATCGTACCGTCCTACATCCGGCCGATCTTGTATCGAGGCGAGGCGGGAATCGGCGTCAAGAATCTCACCGGCAAGGTGTCGCTGGCGATCGGGGTCGTTCCTGCTTCCAAATACCTCGGAGAAGCGTCCGACGCCGGTGTTCGCGCCAAGATCTCGCCGTTCCGCAAGCCGCACTCGCTCGCCGTCCCCTCGTTCGCGAAGGCGGCCGGGAACTACCTTAACAGCTACCTCGCGGGCGTCGATGCCCAGAAAGATGGGTACGACGAGGCGATCCTTCTGGACGCGCGCGGGTACGTCGCCGAGGGGACCGGGGAGAACGTCTTCGTCGTCCGGGACGGGGTCCTGTACACTCCCGGCCTCGAGTCGGACATTCTCCTAGGGGTGACGCGCGACTCGGTCATCCAGATCGCCCGGGACCAGGGTCGCTCGGTGGTCGAGAAGGCGATCTCTGTCAATGAGCTTCTGAGCGCCGACGAGGCGTTCTTCTCGGGAACGTTTGCCGAGATCGCTCCCATCCGGGAAGTGAGCCACTACCAGATCGGCGGCGGAAAGATCGGCCCGATCACGAAGGAGGTCTCCCAGGTGTACTATCGGGCCGTTCACGGAGAGGAACCGCGCTACTCGAACTGGCTCACGCCGGTCCCCGCGCTGAACACCCCGGTTGCGCGCGGCAAGTAGGGGTGATTGTCTCTCATGCCCTTCCCGGAGTCGATCCACGCGCTGCCGAAGGCGAGCCTGCTCGGGGTCGATGTCTACGTCCACGACAATGGCAGCTCCCAGGTCCTGTTCATGGAACTCCCCGCGGACCGCCCGGAGGTCCTCGTGCCAACGCACACGCACGATGCGGAGTGGGGGATCGTCGTCGAGGGCGAGATCGAGATCACCGTCGAGGGCAGGGCCGAGCGCCACGGGCCGGGAGAGGTCCATATCATCCCGTCGCAGGCGCCGCACAGCATCCGGTTCTCGCCGGGAACGTCGAGCGTCCATCACATTGTGGGCCAGCGGGTGACGGTCCCGGCGCCAACCGGACGCTAGGGCGAGCAGGAAGACGGATTTGGAGCCCGCGCGGATGGGTCCGGTCTCCACACGAGCTCGATGTGGATCCCCGCCGGTCCCCGAAGATACAGCGAACGGGAGTCGGGGCGCTCCTTCTCCCCGGTGATCACGACGCGGGCGCGCTGGACGCGGCTCTTGAGACCCGTCCACTCGCTCACGCGCAGCGCGATGTGGTCGAGGCCGCCGACGGCCTCGCCGTCCTTCGCTCGATGGAGCCCCAGGACTTGGTCGCCGAAGAGCAGGTACGCATGCTCCTCTGCGTCGCCGAGGACGTCCATGCCCAGCTGTTCCACGAAAAACCGCTTCGCCTTCGCGAGGTCACGGACCCGCAGATCGACATGGTCGAACCCGACGAGCCCGAACTCGCGGGGTGGAGATTTCATCCGGACCGGCACGCTCCCGTGCGGCGAACACGGATCCCTATTTGTCGGTGCTCACCCGCCGTTATCGACGTCCGTGCGCGCGAAACGACGCGAGATCCGCACGTCGGAAAGGGCCGCGTCGCCGCACCTACGTCGATCGCCAGATCCGGCGGGCGGCCGTCCGCAGCAATAGCTCGGTCGAGCCGTGGGCGATCGGCCCGCTCCGCACGTCCCGCCATCGCTGCTCGTGGGCGAGCTCCTGGGAGTAGCCGGCGCCTCCGCTGAACTGGATCGCGTGGTCGATGGTTCGCAGCGCGACTCGGGTCGCCATCACCTTGGCGAGGGCCGCGTCTTGGTCGGCCCGCTCCCCCCGATCCATCCGCTCGAGGGTCCGTTCGGCGTAGAGCCGCGTTGCCTCGAGTTCGGCCCAGTCCTCCACCAGTGCGAAACCGACGGCCTCGTGCTCGGCCAGCGGACGGTCGAAGACCCGGCGTTCGCCGACGCGCCCCACCACCTCGTCCCATGAAGCCCGGGCGACTCCGAGGTAGATGGTCGCCAGCAGCGCCCGTTCCCGATCGAGCTCCGGCAGGACGTAGCCGAGCGCGGCTCCTTCCTCCCCGATACGGAACGAAGCGTCCACCGCGACCCGGTCGTACCGGACCCGGCCCCGACGCATCCAGCGTTCGCCGAGATCGGGGACAAGTTCTCGTTCCACCCCCCGAAGTTCCTGAGAGACGAGGAACGCCGTCAGGTCGCCCTTCGCGCTGCCGCGCGGGACCCGAGCGTACACGATCGCCCACGCCGCGTCCCGCGCGAACGCGGCCTCGCTCTTTGTACCGGTAAGGAGATACCCGGTCGCGGTTGGTTCGGCGATCGTGGCGAGCGCACGAAGGTCGGAGCCGGCGTTCGGCTCCGTGAGATGGTTGCCGATCAGGACCTCTCCGCGCACCAACGGTCGATAGTACGTTCCGATCAGTTCCTTCGATCCGTGTTCTCCCAGAACGCTCGCGAAGCCGGGCTGCAAACTGAGCTTCGCGAACGCCGTGCCGGCCCGGTAGGCGAGGCGATACAGCAGGCGGCCCGACCGGGCCAAGGGCAGGCCCCGGCCTCCATCCTCCGGGGATCGGTCCAGGCCCAGCCAGCCGTCCCGGCCCATCGCGCGGTACTCGGTCGCGGGAAACTCCGGAGACCGGTCGAGTTCGCGGTACCGCTCGAAGAGGCGGTGGTCTCGGATGAACGAGTCGAGCTCCTCGGCCAGCGGATCGTCCGGCAACGGCGGAAGATTCGCGGTCACGTTGGGCGATCGCTCCTCTTCGCTTCCCCGCGAGCCTTAGGACGCTCTTCTCCGACCACACCGCTCGCCACCAGCGAGTCGATCTGGGCATCCGAGTACCCCAGGATTCGGGAGAGGACGGTACGGTTGTCCTGCCCGAGCCACGGGGCTCCCCGCCAGACGCGCCCCGGCGTGGCCTCGAACTTCGGCGCGATCCCCGGACCTCGGACCCTCCCCGCGACCGGGTCCTCCCAATCGATGATCATCTCGCGCTGCCGATAGTGCGGATCCCGGGCGATGTCGGCGATGTCGTAGACGCGCACGAGCGCCACGTCGTTCTCGCGGGCGATGCGCTCGAGCTCCGTCCGAGTCCGCGACGCGCAGAAGTCAGCGATCGCTCGGTCGACGGGCTCGCGGTGCGCGAGCCGGTAGGAGATGTCGTCGAACCGGGCGTCGTCAAACCCGATCATGCGCTTGAGGCGCAGGTAGGCATCCGCATTCGGAGCCGCGACGACGACCCACCCATCCTTCGCGCGGTGGACATCGTACGGATGCAGGCGAGGGTGAGCCGAGCCGTGGCGGCCGCGGACCACGCCGCGGGCGAAGTAGTCCAAGGCGAAATTCTCGAGCAAACCGAACAGCACCTCGTACTGGGCCACGTCGATCGTCTGACCCGCGCCCGTACGAAGGGCGGAGACGTACCCCATGATCGCGGCTCCGGCGGCGGCGAGGCCCGTCACCGTGTCGTTGAGCGCGGTTCCCGATCGGGTCGGCGGCGACGGATCCGGCTCCCCCTGCAGCGATAGGAACCCGCTGAACGCCTGACCGGTGAGATCGTAGGAGGGCGCATTTACGAGCTCCGGAACGCCGCTCTGCCCATAGCCCGAGACGTGAACGATCGTCAGTTGCGGGTTCGCGGCGCGGATGTCGGCGTCGGAAAGCCCCAGGCGGTCGTACGTTCCGGGCCGGGACGACTCGATCCAAATATCGGCCTGCCGGATCAAGTCGAGGAAGACGGTCCGGCCCTCGGGCCGACGAAGATCCAGGCCGAGCGAAAGCTTGTTGCGCGAGTACTGGACCCACGACTCGGAAACCTGCTCGGAAGGCGGCCGCCCTTCCGGGAGCATCGGCGTGAGGGTCCGGGTCGGATCCGCGTACGGGGGTGAGAACGGCGGCAGCTCGATGTGAACGACCTCCGCCCCGAACTCGGCGAGGTACCCGGCGGCCCAAGGCCCGGCCACGAACCGTGCGGAGTCCACCACGCGTACGCCGGCGAGGGGGCCGAAGCCGGGGACCACGGGCGGGGCACGCGGAGGAGAAGGCATCGTCTGCGACCCGCGGCATCCTCCATAAAAATCAGGGTTCAGAACGGAACCTTTTGGGCCAAATAGGTTCGGCCGTTTTGATGCGCGATGTCGGAAGCACCGTGGGTCCGCTTCGAGGGCGAGGAGTTCCGGGACGAGCTGACTCGCTACAAGCTGGCCCATCACCCCTTCAAGACCCACCCGTTCTTTCAAAAGCTCGAACGCGGAGAGGTGCCTCGGCCGGTGGTCGAGGCCTGGGTCAAGCAGTTCTACCCATGGCTCGCCTGCGTCCCGATCGCGATGGCGGAGCGTTTTTCCAATTGCTCCTGGGCGCCGAGCAACGATCGCTATCGCCGGATGATCCTCGATCAGCTGGTCGAAGAAGCCGGTGACCCGAAGGGAAAGGAGCCGGGACATCCGGAGCTGTGGCTCCGGTTCTGCGAGGGGCTGGGCGTCCCGCGGACCGACGTGCAGAGCGCGCGCCTGCTCCCGAGCACGCTGGTGGCGATCGACGATTTCCTCTACACCAACCGAGAGAACCCGTTCTATGTCTCTGCCGCGGGCTCGTCGGAGCCTCCGAACGTCGAGCTCTGCGAGCG
>JAJYUO010000016.1 GCA_021792485.1 Thermoplasmata archaeon | reverse complement strand
CACCATCGCGATCCTCCTGATCGGCGCGACGGTCCTGATCGCCTTCGGGAGCGACGCGCTCTCGCAGCGGTTCCGCGTCCCGGACGTCCTGTGGCTGATCCTCTTCGGTCTCCTGGCCGGACCGGTCTTCCACATCGTCAACCCGAACCAAGTGACCGAGCTGGGTGCGATCGTAGGCACGGTCGCGCTGGTGATCATCCTCTACGATGCCGGGATCGACTTCAATGCGCACGAAGCCCGTTCTGTCGGCGCCGCGGGGCTGCTGGCGGCGGTACTGAGCTTTGGCGTCTCGGTGGCGGTGCTGTTCGTCGCAGCATTTCTGTTCCTGACCAACTTCGACCTGTTGACCTCGATCGTCTTCGCGCTCGCGCTCGCGGGAATCTCGGGGGCGGTGACGATCCCGCTGGCCTATCGCGTCGTTCTCTCCGCCCCGTCACGGGACACGCTCAATCTCGAACTCGCGGTCGAGGATACGCTGGGGGTCCTATCGGTCACGGTTCTCCTTTCGATCTTGGCGAGCCCGAATGCCGGCATCGGCGCGATCGTCCCGAAGGTCCTTCTCCCTCTTCCCCTCGCCATCGTCTTCGGGGTGCTCGGCGGCCTCGCCGCGATCGAGTTCCTCGCCCGATGGCAGCAGCGGGTCTACGCGGGGCTTGCCGTGATGGGACTCTTGCTCGTCGTCTACGCGGGAACCCAGTACCTCGACGGATCGGGAATCTTCGCGGCGCTCGTAATGGGCGTGGTCCTGGGGAACGACGCGTTCTTTCACCGATGGCTGCCGCGGACGACCCCCAGCCACTTCGCCTTCGATCCCAGCGTCCGTCAGGTCCACAACGACATCGCGTTCGTCCTTCGCGCGCTCTTTCTCGTGATCCTCGGTGTCATCGTCCCGATCCAGCCCCTGGGGATCATGATGGCGGCGACGGCCGTCGCGTTGCCGTTCGTCCTGCTCCTCGTGCGGCGCTACGTGCTCGTTGAGCTCGGAAGCCGCCAGTGGATCTCGCCGAAGGAGTCGCGCCGTCTCGCCGGCCTCTACGGTCGAGGACTCACCAACGCGGTCCTGCTGATCCTCGCCGTCGCCCTCATCCCGGCGATGAACTCCCTGCTGTTCCCAGCCTTGATCGTCATCATCGGAACGGACGTGCTCATGACGGCGCACGTCTTCCTGGATCGAGACGCCCAGATTCCGATGTCGTCTCCAGCGACCTATCGGAACCCGTAGCGAGCGGGTGGTCGGTCCGCCAGATTGGGCGGCCCGGCACGTCACATCGCCGGTACGTCCCGCTCGACGAGGAAGCGGTGGAGCAACCCGACGTACTGGGCGGGCCGCGTCAGGTGGGGAAAGTGCCCCGCATCCGGCACACGCTCTAGGTAGACGTTGCCCAGCCGATGTGCCAGCGCCTCCGTCATCCGGCGGAGGAACGGCGGGCTCTCCGTTCCCTCGGTCAGGAGGACCGGGCTCATCGACTCGGAAAGACCGCTAACGTCCGGGCGATCGATCTCCGGGTCGGATACCTCCTCGAGCCAGCGCGGCGCATTCGCGAGGAACGTCGCCTTCGTCTCCGCCGGCATGCGATCCCAAGCCCCAGGGTCTTGGGCGAACGCCGTCACGAACGTGCGCGCGGCGAAATCGACCGCTCCCTGCCGGACGGACTGCTGGAGCTGGTTCACCCCGGCCCGGAGCGCGCGCGCTTCGAGCGCGCTGGCCGGGTCGTCCTCCAGAAAACCGAGGCCGGGGGGCTCGTGGACGACCACGGCGCGCACGAGCTCCGGCCGCGTCCCGGCGAGACGGAACGCGACGCAGCCACCGTAGGAGTGCGCGACGATGTGGGCGGGGTAGAGGTCGGTCGCTACCAGGAAATCGGCGAGATCCTCGGCGTCGTCCTTCACCGGGTGCGTCCGGACCGGCCCCGTGCTTCCCCCGTGGCCCCGGCGGTCGTAGGCGAGCACCCTCATCGAATCGCCGAGAGAGGGAGCGACGCGGCCCCAGGTGCGATGATCCACCCACGAACCGTGCACGAGGACGAGCGGGTCTCCCGCGTCTCCGTAGCGCTCGTACCGGATCCGGACGGTCCCTAGCTCCGCGACGGGCATCGAATACCGGTGCGGTACCGCGGCCGGAGCACTTAACGGGGCCGGCGCGAATAGGGGCGACGCGCCGTGAACACGAGCGCGAGCGCGTTGCCCGGAGCCTCGTGAACCCGGATCTCGGTGAGGCCCGATGCTCTCAGGAGCGCCTTCGCGCGTCGTTCGCCCCAGCACGTACCGAGTCCGCCGGGCCCGCCGCTGCGGGAGACCGGCAGGCAGTAGGTCACGGAGATTCCATAGAGGAACCGGGCTCCGGTGCGACCGATGTTCTCCGACAGCTCGCTGGACGCACGGGGTTCCTGGGCAAGGAACCGGCCCCCGGGGCGGAGGGCCCGGACGACACTCGTTACGGTCGTCTCCGGCTGCCCCATATCGTGGATCGCGTCGAACATCGTTACGAGATCGAACGGCCCGAAACGACGTAGCGCACTCGCCTCCGCCCGCACGAATCGGACGTTTCGAATACCTGCGGACTTCGCCTCCGCCCGGGCGCGCGCGAGCGGTTCCGCGGCCCGGTCGAACCCGAAGAAGCGGGAGCGGGGGAACGCCCGAGCGAGAAGGTTCAGCGCGTGGCCGCTACCGGTGGCGAAGTCGGCGACGCGGATTCCTTCCGCGAGCTCCTCGGAGATCCCAGGAAGGAGCGGCAGGTACGCCGAAACCAGCAGCGCATCCAAGCGCCGACGGTTCATCTCATCCATGATCCTCGGAAAGGCGGGGAGGTACGCCGAGTACGGGATACCCTCGCCGGTGGCGAACGCCGCCGCGATCCGATCGAGGTTCCGGGCCCCGAGAGCGACCAGCTGGCTCCCCGGGGCCATGTTGTAGATCGACGATCCGCTGAGTGCCCGGGCCCGGGCAGGCGCCAGAGAAAAGCGATCGGTACGCGCATCGTACGCCACGATCCGCGCCGCCGCCACGGCGCAGAGCCATTCGCGGACGTAGCGCTCGTCTCGGTTCGCACGACGTGCGAGCTCCCGGGCGGTCCCGGGTCCCTGCGCGAGGACCGACCAGAGGCCGGTAGCATGGCCGAGGTGGATCATCATCGCCAGCTCGGCATCCGCGTACGCCCGCAGGATCCTACGAACGAACCGACGAGTGCTCTGCGGCGCAGCGAGCGGGTTCGAAGGGTCCATCGGCCGCGACCATCCACGGTAGGGCTTAATCGTGGCGACCGCCTCGCTCCTCGAGGGGTGGGACCGTTTGAGCTCCATCTTCCAGCGACCGTTGTGCGAGATGGGTCGGGCGTTCGACTACGCCTACCGGCCGATCGTCGGCGATCCGACGGTCGGCGACGGGGGGCCCTGCGACGATCGACCGATCGAGGTCGAGCTCTGCTCCGCCGGCGACGACCCGGCGAGCGGACCGGCTTCCTTTCGGCGATTCCTTCTCTGCCCGGAGCACCGGATCCAGCTCGAGCGATACGACGCGCGATTGCGCCTTGAGGGTCGGCCGAGTCGCTTCCGGGCGACCCCGACGCTCGAACCTAGTCAGCGCTAGCCGGGAGCTCGGCGAGACCCGAGCGTCGCTCGCAGACCTTCCAAAGACGCTGCGCCACTCCCACGTCGAGCGACGCGGCGCTCGAGCGATGCGGACGGCACCGGACATAGTACGCCCCGCTCGTATGAGCGACCTCGGGCGCCGTCGCGAGGTAGAGCGGCGTCTTTGCGCCCCGCTCGGGGGAGATCGACGCAATCCGCTTGCCCGCACCGAAGAGGGCCCCCCGGAGCCCCGTGGAGCCTTCGTCGCCGAAGCGGCTCCGCACGAACCCCGGATGGCATGCGTTGAACGTCACCGGCCGATCGGCGTGGCGACGCGCGGCCTCGTAGGTGAGCAGCAAGAGGGCGAGCTTCGACTGCGCGTACGCCGCCCAACCGCTGTAGTGCTTTCGGCGGTCGAGATCCTCGAAGTCGATGACGCCCATTCCGTGGACCGAGCTCGACACGTTCACGACCCGACCGGCCCCGGACGCCGCGAGCGACGGCAGCAGCGTCTCGGAGAGGAGGAACGGAGCCAGCACGTTGAGCCCGAAGGTTCGTTCGTCGTTGGACGGCGTGGTCGCGAACGCATGGTGGATCGCCCCCGCGTTGTTGATCAGCACGTCGATCCGGGAGTTTTCCGTCCGCAACGTTTCGGCGAGGTCTCGGGTCGACGTTGAATCCGCGAGGTCGGTCGTATAGCTACGCGCTCGACCCCCTGCCTCCGTCACCCGTCTCTCGATCGACTCGGTCCGGCGGGGGTCCCGCCCGACGAGCAGCATCTCGGCCCCGGCGCGTCCGAGCGCTATCGCGAGCACGGCTCCGATCCCGGAGCTTGCGCCGGTCAGCACGACGCGTTTGCCATCCATCCGCGCTGCGGCCGCGGGAATCGAGGCCATCGACTCTCTCTGCAAACGGGCTCCGGAAAGGATCACCTGCCGGCCGTCCGCCGGAAGATCCCATCCGCCGGGCCTATATCTACGCGTCCCGGTACCCGACGCGAAGACGGCGGCAGCGCCGCTACGGGGCCGTCGCACGCTGCGGTCCGGAAGACGCCGGGTCGCTCCACGGCATCACGATCCGACGGAAGGCGCGATCGATCTTCGGAGGGACGTCCCCCGGAGGGAACGAGACCTCGATCGTCATCCATCGGCCCAGCATCCCGAACTCGATCGAGTACCAGCGCGCGATCCATCCGCCTTCCGCGGTCCGGTCCGCGCGCGCGAACATGTGCGTCTCCTCGGCCATCCGTCCGAAGCGACCGGCCGGCTCTCGGGCCAACAACGGGTAGGAGCGCTCGAGTGCCGCGGCCGCGCTCTCGATGGGTGCCGAACTCCCCGGCGTAGGAGCCGCCACGGGAAGGTCAAGCGTGTACGGTCCTTGAAGACCCCGCCCGACGACGTACCGGCCCAAGCTCCGGTGGAGACGGTCCCCCTCGCGGGACTCCCCGAAGAGGAACCAGACGAACGGGTTCTCGGTCGGGACGATGTAATCGAACGCTCCGTAGGCGCGGGCATTCCGTCCCAACCACAACCGCGCGCCGAGTCTCAATCCGAGGTAGAGCGCGAAGAAGGCGCCCAGGAAGTAGACGCTCGCCCAGTAGATGTCCAGCGCGACCACGTTCCGCTCGACCCCGAGCAGCACGTACATCGATACGACGCTGAAGATCAGCACGAAGAAGTTCACCGCCCTTTCGGCGTCAAACGCGACCCGCCTTCGAGAAAACGGCAACAGGGGAGGGACCGAGTAGTTCGTGAAGCCGTCCAGGAGGATGTGCAGAGCGCCGCCGAGGAGGAACACGGCAAAGTAGATCAGCACCGACCCCGGGAGGATCAGCGGTGCGATGAGCGCCCCGCCGAGCGCGATGACCGTGATCCCCAGGAACGAATGCGTGATCCCGCGGTGCGAGAGGATCGGCCAGCGGCGGGCGAGCGGGAAGAGTAGCGCGTCGGCATCCGGAAGTCCTCCGGCCAGAGCCCCCGCCGCAAGGTACTGGACGTGGAACCCGACCAGGCCGAGCGTGACCAAGTAGGCGATGAGCACGTGGGTGATCAGATCCACAGGCGCCTTGGTGGGGACGGCCTACAGCAGGCCCTCCTCCACCACCTCGACCGACTCTACGTGGGGGACCTTCGCGAACCCCTGTTCGACCGACTCGAGGATTCCACCCTGATCGTTCATCACGACGCTGACGAGAAGGGCCTTGAGCCCGTAGGCGATGTCCTTGACCTGCATTCCGCGGACGGTAACCCCGGCGGGGAGGCTCGCCCGCACGCCTTGGGCCATCTCCTCCAGGTTCGTGTCGACGCCGTGCGGCATCAAGCGGAATAGAACGGCGACTTGCCCCACGGTCGGTTCCTTCCCCTTACGGACCTTCAAAGCCGCACGACGGGCAGTGGTATACGACGCTCTGGTCTCGGCAGCGCGGATCCCGGCCGATCGTTGCCTGGCCGCAGCTCGGGCAAGGGAACTGCGTCGAGCCCCGCACGAGCAACGATGCTCCGCACGACGTGCAGGATGTGGCGCGTGCCTCGTTCATGGGATGTGTACCTGGCCGTCGACCGCCTTCCCGCGCTAGCGCGGAGCGCCCGGTCGGCGGCTTCCGACATAGAGGAGGGATATAAGCACGACCGCCACGAAAGCGACGACGCCGAGGACGTAGTAGTCCGTGTAGCTCACGGGAGGGCCCTCGACGTAGAACGTGATCGCGTAGCTCTGCTTGCCGTTCGCGAAATGCACCTGGCCGTGCGGCGACGGCAGGCTCAGAACGAACGTGTGGTAGCCGGGACCCAGCGGAAGGGTCGTGTAGTCGAACGTGAAGTTGTAGACTTCGTTGGGCGTCAACGTCGGGATCGCGATCGATCCGACGGGCCGTCCACCCAGCGTCACCAAGATCCCGAACGCGAGGACCGTCTGAGGCCCGGCGACGACCTTTCCGGTAAGGACGTACGGCGCGACCACGTGGACGGTGATCGTGACGTTGGTCGATTCGTTGAGGTGCTCGTAGAGCGAAGCGAACTCGACCGTGATCGTCAGCGTCTGGACGATCGCGCTGGTGTCGAGCTCGACCGGGTAGGCCGTGGAGTTCGGCAGCGCTCCTTTGGACGGGAGGAAGCTCACGGAACTGGTGTTCGTCCCGGCGACCGAGGCCCAGTAGGTGATGTTGCCGACCTCGGTGCCGTTCCTTGCGTACGCCGGGCCTCCGCTGGCGTTCAACAGGTACTCGTAGGTCTTGTTCTGCCCGACGACGCTCGGGCCCGTGATGTTCGCCTTGAGCGGGGGATAGCCAATCGAGGTGACCGACGCGGACGCCGTCGAAGGCACCGAGCCATGGCCCGAGAGTCCCAGGTCGAACGGTGTCGCGCCCAACGGGGCCGCCGAGATCGCGAGGAGAGCCACCCCAATGACGGCCAGAGCGGCGGCCCCCGCACGGAGCCGGCTCACCAACGGCGCCACCTCCGCGTCCGGTTCCATCGCCATACGAGCACGACAACCCCGACGGCCAGCGCCGGGATGAGGGCGAGCACGATCAGGAGCCATTCGGCGTAGACGATCGGAGCCTCGCCCGTGCCGGGCCCGGTGACCACCGTCTGCGGGTTGACGGTCACGCTGGTCGACGGGATGGAGAACGTGACGGTCTGCTGCGCGTTCAACGAGTCGTTCAGGATCGTCACCGCGACTTCCGCGGTTGTGGGCGGGACCGCGATCGCGCCGGACGTGAGGTTGAGGGTGAACAGTTCGCTCGTACCCGGGGAAACCGAGTAGGTAGTGACGATGGTGCGGCCCTGCAGGATGTTCGAGGTCCATCCCAGGCTCGCGAGCTGAGGAGCGTCGACCACGCTCAGTTGGAGACCAATCACCGCGTTACCGGTGTTGTCGACGGAGAAGGAGACTTGGACCTGATGCGGGCCCACGGCCGGAGGGGTGGTACTGCTGGCCACGATCATCGCGTAGCGAGGGGCGATATGGATCGTCGGGATGCCCGTGACGGTTCCGATCGCCGTTCCGTTGGCCGAGACGACCGTGAGGTACAGCGGCGGATGGGCGACCGACGTGCCCGCGGGTACCATCACCCGGACGCTGCCGCTGGCGGCCGCGCCAGGAGAGAGGCTGACATTCGTGAGGGAGGTCGTCAGGTTCCAGTAGGCCGGACTGACCGTGAGCGAGACGGTCACCGGGACGTTCCCCGTGTTCGTGAGGGCGACGCTGAAGTCCACGGGGCCCCCGGTCGCCGGCAGATCCACCGACGTCGATCCCGTGGCGACCCCGGTGACGGACGGGAGGAGGACCCACGCCAGCGAAAGCCGGGTCGCGACGCCGCCCGAGACGATGGCGACCGATTGGGAGGCGGTCGCGTTGGAAAGGACCCCGTACGGATAGCCGGTTGCTCGCGAACCTACGGTGTACCCACCGGCGGGCAGCCAGACGGAGAGGGTCGAATTCACGACCACGTTCGGAAACTCGAAGGTCACCCCTCCCGCCGACCGGACCGTCACCACGGCGACGGAATCGGTGACGACGCCCCCGGGCGGCATCGGGGTGATCTCGTCCCGATAGCTCGGGGAGAGCGCGAGGGCGAACGGCCCGCTGCCGGCGAGCACCGTGACGCTGGTTAGCGCGGCCGCGCCGGTGGAGTTCGCATAGACCGCGTAGGCGCCGGGGAGGAGCTGGACCGAGAACCGGCCCCCGGTGACCGAGATCGTAGAGAGCGCGTACGAGGGATAGGGCCCTTCGAGGTACAGCGTCGCCGAGGCGAGGCCGGGCGCCCCTACGGTCCCATTGAACCACACGAGCTGCGTCGTACCGACCATCGTGACGTTGCAGGTCGCCGCCGTCCGGGCCAACGCGCAGGCGCTGCCCGTGGACGCCGTTGCGTAGCTCACGGCGTACGACCCGTTAGGGCCCACGACCGTACCCACCGCGTACGAACGGATCGCGTAGGTCGTCGCCCCGGCAAGAACCAGGCTGTAATTGCCATACGTCGCGCGGGCGGTGGCGACCGCCCCGCTGGGCGCGGTAAATGTGACCGTAGTGTTCGCAACGATCTGAGCGCCGGTGGGGGTGATCAGGCTCCCCGATACCGTTACGCCGGCCATGCTCAGCCGAAGCGACGGGGAGGCGGAGCCCGTGTTCGGGATCGTGATCGTAGTGAGGTTGGTGTAGGCGATCCCATCGAACGACCCGAAGAAGTAGGCCGAATAGGAACCGACCGGCGCGTAGAAGCCAGCGGCATAGGCCGCTCCTGAGACCGTCACGTTGAATCCGGTGGACCCGGTGAGTCGTATCGTAACCGCCGAGAGAGGCATCCCGCTCGGCAGCCGCAACACCCCGGTCGTGTTGCGCTCCAGCACAAGCGGGACCGTTTCAATCACCTGGCTCTCGCCGAGCGCGACCGAGAACACCCGGCCCTGCGCGCTCGAGTAGCGGGTTACGTTCGGTTCGCTTGGCGCGTAGGCTTGAAGGGCGTAGGTTCCGGGTGTGATTGCCACGGAAGCGGACGTGTACCCCTGGGTCACGTACTTCCCCGCGGTCGTACTCGTGCCATTGAGGTAGATCGTAGTGAGCGTGGAGGGAGCGGTCCCGGAAATCGGCAGCGTGAGCGTTACCGGGGCGAACGAGATCGGAAGCCGGCTCAGGCTCGGGAGGCTGCCCGGGGCAACGCATTCGTTCTTCGGCGTGTATCCGACCGCGCGTGCGCTCAAACAGTAGGTCTCGTTATCCGAAAGGGCCGCCGGGAGCACGTAGGAGACCGTGCCGGAGCTGCCCGTGAGGAGCGAGATGGACGGCCCTCCCGCGCTGCTCACCCGGACGGTCACGTTCGCGCCGGCCGCCGGATACAGCGCCCCGCTCGCGAGCGTGGCGCTGACGGTGAACGTCGTGCGGACCGCGGCCACGGGATCGACCGCCACCGAAGTCGGTCCGCTCACCGAGACCGACTGGAACGCGGCGTCGATCGGCGCGGAACGGCTCGGGCCCGACTGTACCGTGAGCAGCGAATACGTGCCGGAAGGGAGAGCGAGCGAGAAAGTGCCGTTCGTGGCTACGGAGACAACGTTCCCTTGAGCATCGTAGGCGAAGACCACGCTGGAGGCGCCGGCACCGGCCGTGGCATTGCTGACGGTTCCGGTGAGCCAATTCGCCGGCGCCAGCGCGAGCGGTGGGGCAGTGACAGAGACGCCCGGGCTCCCGACGCGAACCGTGCCGAGCGCCGTTTCGAGAGTGGCCCCCACACTGGTCAACGCATACGCGGAGTAGTTCCCGACCGGCAGGTAGGCACTCACGGAGCCGACCGAATTCGTGTAGAGGACGGTCGAGTTATCCAGAGCACCTGCAAGGGAGGAAACGGTGGTGCTGTTGCCAAACGCGGGCAACGCGCTAATGCGGATCGGCGCGTGGGCCACCGGAGCGTTGCCGGCCGTCGCTGTGAAGGTAGTGAGAGCGCTGGGATACTCGGTCAAGTTGACCGTGAGCTTGTGGCCTATCTGGCTGATGACGGTGGGCGTACCGAGGGAACGGAAGTTCGCCGTCGGGCCGACGGCGGTGACGGTGTAATTGCCCGGGCTGACGTTGGGCACGTAGTAGTTGCCGGTCAAGTTCGTCGTGGCGGTGAGGATCATGCCGGTGCTCGATCCGACCGTGACGGTGGCCCCGGAGATCGCGTCCCCGATCGCGTTGGTTACCGTACCCGTGATGTTTCCGGGGCTGAGTCCGAAGCTCGCGTTCACCGGGGAGAGCGACGAGTCGACGGTGATGTTCCCGGAGAGCGTGTAGTTCGTGCCATCGTAGAGGACCGACTCGTTGTAGACGCCGGGCGCGACGTTCGGGAGCCGGAACGTACCCCCTGCATCGGTCCGTGTGCTGATCGTCGTGCCGTTCGCCACTCCGTATAGGGCGACCTGGGCGCCCGCGACCGGGAGATCACCGGGC
Source organism: Thermoplasmata archaeon (assembly GCA_021792485.1). Lineage (GTDB taxonomy): Archaea > Thermoplasmatota > Thermoplasmata > Lutacidiplasmatales > UBA184 > Lutacidiplasma. The sequence continues at coordinate 1,813 of JAJYUO010000016.1, read as the reverse complement.
AGGTAGGAGGTGCTGTTCGCGATGTTCCAATAGACGAGCCCATCGACCACGGAGGCGCCGACCGTGATCGTGCGTTGAACGGTGATCGGTTGGAGACTGAATCCAATGGCGTTCGAGACGGTGACGGGGATCGAGTCGAGGAGGAGGTTTCCTTGCTGCGTGATTCCGTTGAGCGTGCCGATCGTGACGTTCACCGTGTCGTTGCCCGGGGGAAGGATGACCGAGTACTGACCTTGCGGCCCGGTGATCACGCTCATGTGGGGAATCCCGAATTGGTCGTCGACCGTCACGCGAGCGCCGGCGACCGGGGCCCCGTTGGGCAACGTCACCGTCCCGGTCATCGTCTCTCCGGGGTAGTAGACGAGGATCGACTCTCCCCCGCTGAAGTAGTCGTTCGCGCTGGTGTTCACGACACCGATCCCTTTCGCGGCAAGCGCCTGCGCCTGCGGCTTGTTCATCGCCACGAAGCAGTTGGAGTTGCTCGCCTCGCTCGCGTTCGCGCAGTAGTAGGCGGTCTGGTACTCGACCTCGAAGTGCGACATCATCCAGCCGGGCATCACCGGGTCGGAGGCGACCGATCCCTCCAGACCCGGAATCCCAGCGCCTTTCCCGACCTGCGTGCCGTTGTAGCCGAAGTAGATGCGGTAAATCATCGAGTTGTAAAACGGCGCGAAGTAGGAGATGTAGTAGTTCACCGCCGTCACACTGGGCGGGACCTGGCCCTCGGGATAGTACTTCCCGTCGGATCCGAGTACCGTGACGTTGAAGTAAATCGCCGGGTTACCACCGGCATCCAGCGCCCGACCCGTGAGATCGGCCGGAGCGTAAAAGATTCCGGTGTCGGAGCCCGAGAACGGGATCAAGCGGGTATCGGCCATCGCGTAGCGGACGGACCAGCCCGTGTACTGCTGGACTTCGTTGTAGACCTGGGCGACGCCGTTCGGGCTCAGAGCGCGCGCGATGTAGTAGGAGACGACCATGAACATCGCGTTCTCGGCGGTGAGCGTCGATGCATCGACCGGTAGGTAGAGGCCCGGGTCGGCGACGACCGTCTTGTAGTCCCAGGTCCAGTTCACGAGCGCGTTGTGCAGGTAGGACAGGTTCAGTCCCGCGGAGCCGAGGATCTGGTTGAGCGTGCTCGGCAGATACGGCAGGCCCGACTTCATCTGCTCCCCGTTGAGCAGAGTCGTCGTCAGCACCCCGATCGCGATCGACTGGTTCTGGGCTAGGAGGAATTGACCGGACGGGTCGATCCCGTTCTGGAAGTCGTCCGCGACCGAGGGATGCTGCCCTTGGTCGATCGTCTGGAAGCCGTAGTCCCACCACGCGACAACTGCGGACCGATTAGGCTCTGGGACGGGTGTTTGCTGCTGTGCTAACCAATTGTAGCCCGCCGAGTCGTAGAGGTTCGGCGTGTCGAGGGACGAGCCGGTAGCGCCAAAGTAGAAGCTTGATGCGTCGGACGCGGCGGGCCGAAGCCACGAGGGCAACGTGTCGTAGACCTGGGTAGAGGCCGCGGCCTTGCTGTTGCTCGGAATCCCGGCATCGATACCGTACCACACGTTCGGTATGAGAAGGCCGACGACCAGCAGCAGGATGAGGACATGACGCGCCTTGAACGACTTGCGGAACGCCGTGAATCGGCTACGCGTATCGGTGAGCGACCGCACGCTCTGGCGTAGCTCGGAGTAGCTCCCGATATCCCACAAACGACGGACCGCCTCGGCCGGAAGGAGGGCGAAGGCGGGCGACGCGAGCAAAAGAAACTTCGACGCCGAGATCGGCAGGTAGACCGAGAGTACGCCGAAGATCA
>JAJYUO010000015.1:710-12372 GCA_021792485.1 Thermoplasmata archaeon | reverse complement strand
GAAGGGATGCACCGCGCCTCGTTCGCGCGCGAGCGCCGGATGCACGCGATGCTCGACGAGGTGGAGGCCGAAGCCCGCGCGGGCACGCTGCCGCCGCCCGTACGCGAGCCGTCGGTACAGACCGTCCTCGATGAGTTCGGCCGGTGACCGGACGGGTGCGGGGTCAGCGACCGGTGCTGCCGAAACCGCCCGACCGAGAGCGCATCGGAGCGACCGTGCCTCGGCGGAATGCCGTCGGCTCGTCCGGGACGACACGCACCTGGGCGATCCGATCCCCGGCCTCGATCCAGTACCGGCCCCGGAAGAGATACGTCAGCGGGACGAAGACCTCCCCGGAATAGTCCCGATCGATCGTCCCCGGGGCGTTCATCATCAGCACGCCCCGGGAGGCGAGACCGCTGCGGGGCCGGACCTCGAGGAACGTCCCCACCGGCGCCCGCAGCTTGAGCCCGGTCGGCACCTTGGTGACGATCCCGTGGCGGAGCGCGACCCGCACCCGGCTCGCGAGGTCGAACGCGGCCGATCCATCGGTGGCCCGGTACGGGACCTTCGCCCCGGGCGCCACGGCCTCGACCGTGACGATCCGCGCGCGACGCGGCACGCGGGGAGGGAGGCGCGCCGGCATTTAGGCCGTCGTCCCGAGATAGCGACCGTCGCCGTCGGGCGGTGCGAGCGGAACCCGCTCGGCGAGGAAGCGGGCGACCAGGCGGCCCTCGGCCCGCCGCAGGATCTTCCCGAGGGCGGGGGCGCTACGGCCCGTGAGGCGGGCGAGGCGGGCGAGCGTGATCCGGCGCGGGACGGCGTAGAAGCCGAGCACCCACGCGCGCGCGATGAGCTCGGACTGGAGCTCCGTCGGGTCCGCGGTCTCGTCGGCGTCGCGGAAGGGGCGGTGGGAGGCGCGCACGACGCGGAACGGGAACGCCATCTGCCGCAGCCGCTCCAGGACGCGGCGCAGCGCGCGCTCCTCGCCGTGGAACGAGGCGATCACCGTGGACGAGGTCAGGCGGAACGGCGCGGTCGGCGCGATCCGGCCCCCGGCGAGGCCGACGAGCGCCCGGAGGCTCTCGGGGTTGCGCTGGCGCACGAGGAGGATGTAGTCCCGCGTGCGCGGGCGACGCTCGAGGAGCTCGAAGCTCGTGAGCCCGTAGACCTTGCGGATGCGCCGCGACTCGCGCGCGAGCTCGACCGCGGACCGGAGCGGTCCGCGCCGACGGACGCGCACCAGCTGGAGGCGCCATCCGCGCTCGAGCCGGAGGGTCTCGAGCAGCTCGACCTCCCCGTACCGGTCGAAGAAGCGGGACGGGAGGAGCCCGAGCGCGACCAGGGGCTCGGTCGGGAACTCGAGCGTGACGGTCTGCATCGCTCGGGAGGAGAGGGGTTCCGATATGAACCTAGCCGCTGCCTCCGCGTGTTAAATATCGCCACCGGCTCGCCGGGCGCCATGGCGTATCGGTCGCTCGGCGAGTTCCTCTCCGAGCTCGAACGCCGCGGGGACCTTGGGCGGATCCGGGCGCCGATCTCGCGCGACCTCGAGATCGCCGAGGCGACGCAGCGCGCCGTCCGTCGCGACGGGCCGGCGCTCCTCTTCGAGAACGCGCCGGGCTCGGCCTACCCGATCGTCACGAACCTATTGGGATCGCCGCGCCGCATCGCGCTCGCCTTCGGCGACGAGAGCGTCGAGGCGACCGCCCAACGCGTGGAGCGCCTCGCCCAGGTGCGCCCGCCCGCCGGAGTGCTCGGCGCCCTCCGCGACATCTCCGGCATGATGGAGACCCTCGGCACCCTGCGCTCGCTCGCGCCGAAGCACGTCCGCAGCGGCCCGTGCCAGGAAGTGGAGGAGGCGCGCGTCGACCTCGACCGCATCCCGATCCTCAAGTGCTGGCCGAAGGACGGCGGGCGCACGATCACCTTCCCCATCGTGATCACCCGCGATCCCGAGACGGACGAGCCCCACACCGGCATCTACCGGCTCCAGCAGTACGGCCCGGACACGCTCGGCTTCCACGCCCAGATCCACCGGGTGGGACGGAACAACCTTCGCAAGTGGGCCGCCCGAGGGGAGCGGATGCCGGTCGCGGTCGCCATCGGCGCGGATCCGGCGACCGTCTTCGCGGGCCTCGCCCCGGTCCCCGAGGGGATGTCGAATTTCGTGTTCGCCGGGTTCCTACGACGCGAGCCGGTCGAGCTCGTGAAGGCCCGGACGGTCGACCTGGACGTCCCGGCGGAGGCCGAGTTCGTCCTCGAGGGGTACGTCGACCCGGCGGAGAGCCGGGTGGAGGGGCCGTTCGGCGACCACACCGGCTACTACTCGGCCCCGGAAGAGTTCCCGGTCCTCCACGTCACCCACGTCACGCACCGGGAGCGTCCCGTCTACCTCGGCGCGGTGACGGGGAAACCCCCGACCGAGGACGCGATCCTCGGGAAGGCGGTCGAGCGGATCTTCCTGCCGGTCGTGCGCCTCCTCCTCCCCGAGATCGTCGACATGGAGCTGCCGATCGAGGGGCTCTTCATCAACGTCGGGATCGTCTCGATCCGCAAGCGCTACCCCGGGCACGCGCGCAAGGTGATGCACGCGCTCTGGGGCCTCGGCCAGATGATGTTCACCCGCTACCTCGTCGTCGTCGACGAGGACGTCGACGTCCACGACCTGCGCGAGGTCCTCTACCGGGTGGGCCTGCAGGCGGACCCGGGCCGGGACATCGAGCTCTCCCACGGCCCGGTCGACCAGCTGGCGATCTCGAACCCCGTGCCGAACTACGGGGCGAAGATCGGCATCGACGCGACGCGCAAGGGACCCGACGACGGATTCCCCCGCCCCTGGCCGGAGGAGATCCGGCCGGACCCCACCGCCCGCGCGGCGATCGATCGTCTGGTGGCGAGCGACCCGGTCCTCGCGAAATGGTTCGGTCCGGCGCCGCCGTGAGCGCCCCGCCTCGCGAGGGCGCGCTCGCGACGCTCGGGCGGTTCCTCGAGATCCAGAACCTCGGCCTGAACCTCTCCTTCGCGCTCGCCTTCCTCTTCCTCGCGTCGCACGGGCTTCCGACGCTCGAGAAGTTCCTCCTGATCGTCATCGCCTTCGTGGCGGCGCGCAACGCCGGCCACAGCTTCAACCGCTACACCGACCGCGCGCAGGACGCGCGGAACCCGCGGACGGCTTCGCGGGCCCTCGTGACGGGACGGCTGTCGGCTGCGTTCGCGCTCGCGATGGCGTTCGGGAGCGGGGCGGTCGTGATCGTCGCGGCGTACTTCCTGAACCCGCTCGCGTTCCTCCTCTCCCCGATCGCGCTCGCGCTCGTCTACGGCTACAGCTACACGAAGCGGCTCACCACGGCGACGACGGCGTTCCTCGGACTGGTCGAGGCGATCGCGCCGGCGGCGATCTTCATCGCGGTCGAGGGGACGCTGCCGCTGGCGGCGTGGCTCGCGGTCGCGGGGATGCTCGCCTGGGGCACGGCGTTCGAGACGGTGCACAGCCTCGGCGACGTCGAGAGCGACCGGGCCCAGGGACTGCGGTCGATCCCGGTCCGTTTCGGCGTTCCGGCGAGCGTTCGGCTCGTTCCGATCCTCCACGCGGTCGCGCTCGTCCTCCTCGCCCTCTTCGGGCTCGCACTCGGAGTCGGATTCGAGTACTACGTGGGACTCGTGGCCATGGCGGTCCTCACGGGGATCGGGGACGTGCAGCTCGCCCGCGCTCCGAAGGGCACCCGGGCGTCGTTCCGACGGCATTACGCCGCGGCACTGCTCTATCTCGCCGGGACCGCAGCCGCACTGTTCATCCCCTAGCGAATCTCACTAGAGAGTGCCGGCCATGACGATCCGCGTTGCTCCGCGATCCGTATCGGAGGAACCGTGACCCGGTCCGTTCGAGCGCTCGAGGGTCTCGGAACCCTCGGCACCGCGTCGATCGGAGACGCCTCGGTGGAGGCGCCCACCCTTGTCGACACCGTGCCGTCGGAGCGCTCCGGGCTCCTCGAAGCTCGCCCCGATGCTCCGAGCGGAGAGCGATACCTCTGCCTCACGCTCGGCGGGCATCCCATCGACCTGCGCGTGCCCGTCCTCGCCCCCGAGATCGAAGGAGGAGGCGATCGCGCGATCCTCGTGTCCCCGGGGATCGGGATGGTTCACGGTCCCGTCTCCGCGGGAGATCTGGACGCGGTCTCGAGCGCGGAGCTCGTGATCCTCGCGAACGCCCGGGCGTTGTGGGCCGATGGAGAGCCGTTCGTCGCCACGGTAGGTGCCGTTCGCGATCGCCTGGGCCCGGGACCGCTCCTCTGGGCGCCCCGCATCGCGCTACCGCACCGGATCCCGTTCCTCGTCTACCTCGGGATCGACGTCGTCGACACGACCGAAGGCCAGATGCTCGAAGCCCGGGGAGTTCCGTTCGATGAATCCCTCGGGACGGAGCCGATCTCCACCGGAGTCCCCGCGCATCCACTCGGGTTCGCACGAGCGGAGTACGTTCGCGCGCTCGAGGCGGCCCGCCGGGCCCTGTCGATCGGTCGTTTGCGCGAGCTCGTCGAGGCGCGGCTCCCGGCCGAACCGGCGCTTGCGGAGCTGCTCCGCTACACGGATTCCACGCTCGGTGCGCTCCTCGAGGAGCGGACCGCGGTCGTAGGAACGGGCGCGCCGGGGCGCTACGTGCTCGCCGAGTCCCTCCGCCGACCCGAGATGCGCCGCTTTCGCGCGCGCCTGATTCAGCGCTACCGCCCTCCCCGCTCGAAGGAAGTGCTCCTGTTGGTCCCGTGCAGCCGCACCAAACCGTACCGACGCTCGCGCACCCACCGCCGCTTCGCCCAGGCCTGGGAGGGCCTCGCGAAGACCGAGCGCGTACACGTCGTATCGGTGAGCTCGCCGATCGGCGTCGTTCCCCGCGAGCTCGAGGACGTCTACCCGGCACGGCAGTACGACATCCCGGTGACAGGAGAGTGGACCGAGGCCGAGCGCGCGATCGTGCGCGAGGGGTTCGATCACCTCGTGCGGACCGGGGCGTATCGCGCGATCATCTTCCATCTCGATCCCGCGACGTACGGCTTCCTTCGAGAGAACGGGAACCCCGCGATCCCGACCGTCTGGACGGCCGGAGGCCATCGAACGACCTCGCCGGAGGCGATCGACTCCCTGCGCGCCGCGGTCACCTCCGCCCTCGAACCGCTCTCGCCCGTTGCCGGCGGGCCGCTCGCGGTGGTCCGCGAGGAGCTCGCGGAGGTCGCGGCATGGCAGTTCGGTCGGCCGGCTGCGGAGCGCCTCTTCGCTCCTCCGGTGCGCCTTGCTGGACGCCCGTGGTTCCAACGCGTGACGGACGGCGCGGGCCACGACCTCGCCACCTGGCGGGAGGAGCGAGGACTGTTCCAGCTCACGATCGCCGGCGCGCGGCGCATCCTCCCGGATCTCGGTCTGACGGTCGAGGTCGATCCCGCGATGCCGCTCGCGGGAGACGTCTTCGCCCCGGGAGTGCGACGCGCCTCTCCCTCCATCCGCGTGGGGGACGCGGTCGCGGTACTTCGGGACGGAGAGCTCGTGGCGGTTGGCGAGGCAACGCTACCGGGCCGCGCGATGGTCCAGCTTGGGCGCGGGCTCGCCGTCCGTCTACGCCACCGCGTTCATTCCACGACCGAAACGACCAATAGCGGGAGCTGAGGTCCGTTTTTGCTCCTCGGGCCGGTCGTCTAGCGGTGAGGACGCCGCCCTTACAAGGCGGAGATCGACGGTTCGAATCCGTCCCGGCCCATGGGGCTTGGGCGCTATACTACGGAGGCTCACAAGTGGGACCAGTCGTCTGCCCGATTGGTCCTTTAAATACCCCGCTCGCCCCCGCGTTTCGGGGCCAGCGGCGATCTACGGTTTGGCCTGGGAAGCAGGCGGTGCGACCAAGGCGCGCTTCAACCTACCGAGCGCGTCCTTCCGCAGTGACCCTTGCCGATGGAGGGTCGCCTTCCACTTCGTGACCGCGTGCCACGGCACCCCCAGCCGACGGGCTTCGGCGCGGCCCATCGCGAGGAAGCGGCGTTTCCAGTCGATGAAGACCGATGGGTCAGCGGAAGCGGTCTTGCCGATCTTCAGACGGGAACCAACCTTGACCTACGAAAGCAGGTCAGGAGGTATGCCGCTCTTGTTCCAGTGATAGTGCCACCAACCGTCCTTGAGGAAGCGCTTCTCAAGGTCTCGCGCTTCAACGGCGTCCGCGGTTTTGTAGTATCGCGCCCATACCCAGTACCCTCGTTTGAGAGCTCGGTCCATTGGAGGCACGGTATTGGCGCCGTGGCCCGAGGCATGATTGTAGAACCTCCCCCGCAGATTGTGCGTCTTGCCAATCCCTGCTACTCCGACGTAGACCACCCAATTGTCCCGCGGTTCTTTGTTTGGCTCAGAAAGCCCGATCTCATAGCAGCCAGGTGTGGTTGGAACGGCTTCTTGGTTTCCCTTCCCGAATACGTGTGTCTTCGGGCCCTTAGAGAGAAGAATCCACTTTGACGGTTCGGGCAGCTTCTTGGGGGCTACCTCCTCCTCCTGTTCTGATACGAGACGGCGTCCTTGGAATCCCCGATTCCGCCCGCGATGCGTACGACGTGGCATCGGTTTACCTCATACCGCGAACGCCAGTCCGTTCTGAGCCATTAATTCCGCCTGCTGAAGTACCGTCTGCGTCGCTGCCTCTTGCCCGCTCGGCGGATAGCCCCACTCCTTCAGAATCCGCTTGACATAGAGCCGCAGCTTCGCCCGCCGCGAGGAATCGTTCAATCTGTTCTCGGCCCGTTTCGTCTATGCTGTAAATGTGGAAAACTTCCTCGTCTATCTGTTTGTCGAGCTGAGAAATACGTTCACGAATCTCGCGCTCTCGGTCAAGGTGTGCACCTCGCATTGTCGACAGCACCCGGTACTCGTCAAGAATCTGGTCAACGAGCCGTGACAGCGTTGCCTCCCGCGTCATATCCACTCTAATCGGCAACTGCAGAACCTTGTTCTGCGTCAAGTGGGGGAAAACCTCCCTCTCCTTCTGACCGAAACGAGAGTAGTAGTAAAATGCCATGAGTTTAGAGTTCAAGATGCCGAGCAGATAGCGAAGGTTGCAATCCGATCTCTTGGCTCTGAGGATGTAGATTACTTGGATTACGTAGCTATCCTTGTCAAGTACCGCGTTGATTCCACTCCCCGTCTTTCTAATCAGTATCTTCTCACCACGGTAGAGGAGTGGGTCTTTGTAGTCTATCTCACGTTCCCCCAGCTTCAGCCAGTGAGTCCCCTTAACTTGGTACCGGTCGATATCACTGCCGATCAGGAATGGAACGTCGCCTGACTTCACTGAGATTACCGCGGAGGACTTTCCAATCTCTACGCCCCGACCATTTTCAACGAGCTCGCCAAGCGGAACGGTATGCGTCTCTATATATCGGAGCAGCTCCGCCGACTTCTCGTTCAAGAAGACCTCTGAGAAGACGAGACCATCCTTGTCGGAAAGGGCGGACTGAGGTATTGAGCGAGCCTCGGCGGTTACGCTAGCCCGAATCTCGACGCGACGTGACTTCCCCGAGCGCGAGACCTTCCGATTCTGAACCACCAGTATGGCGGAGGGCATCTCCACGTCCGCGAAGACTCCCTCTCCCGTCAGGGTGATTTGGCGAATCCAAGAATTCTCAAGAAGGAATCTTCTGAGCGGCTCGTAGTCGGCATTCACAAGGAATCTATCTGGCACTATGAAACCGAGAATGCCATCCGGTCTAAGTAGGGCCAACCCTTTCTCGATGAAAATTGAGAACAGGTCGTACTGCCGTTGCGCAACCTGGTAGTTTCCACCATAGTACACCTTGGTGGCTTCGTCCATAAACTTAGATTGGACCCAAGGGGGATTGCCAATCACCACGTCGAAGCCTCCTTCTCTCATTGGCTCGGGGAAGGCTTTCAGCCAATCCAAGGCGTGGGCGTCGACCGAGGTGTCAGCGATTACCGAGTTGCCGATGCGGACGTTGCGTTCGAGTGTCGGCAGTCGGTGCCTGCTTTCAGCGGCCCGAATCATCAGGTTAAGTTGCGCGATCTCGACCGCGCGAGCGTCGATGTCGACTCCGAACAAATTCTCCGTCAGAACCGACGCTCGAAGCGCGGCGAGAGAGCCGCCAGCCTCCTGATCAAACCGCGCTTGGACGCTCGCGCCCGTCGGATTCCGCGCTCGCATGAGGTGGTCGAAAGCGCGGAGTAAGAACGTCCCCGACCCGCAAGCGGGGTCCAAGACTCGGAGCGTGTCTGCCTTCGCACCTTTACGCTTGAGCGCCTCTTCGACGGCGAACTTGACGATGTAATCGACCACCCACGTCGGGGTGTAGTAGATGCCCTGCTCCTTGCGGTTGACCTTACCATCCGCGAGCTTGGCCCGCTTGGGGGTTTGGCGCAAAATCAACCCGAGATACTGTTCGTACATCACCCCCAGAACGTCGGCGTCGATAGCCCCGAAGTCGTAGCGAATCGACTCGTCCTCAGTTTGATGAAGACCCCGAAGCACCCGCTGCAGGACAGTTCCATCCATCCGAACGTCGTCTGCAGCGTGAGGTTGGAACAGCTTGCTGTCGAAGTTATCATCGTAACGACGGAAGAGTTCGCGCAACCGCTTCGCGGCAGTTGATTCGGGTCCTCTTGAGAGGAGGGAAAGCTGTTTGTCCTCAAGCCCCCGATCTTCGGCAACTCGGATGAAGATGAGTCGGTCGAGGATGCGTTGGACCGTCTCCTCTAGGGCCTGGTCCGACCCTCGAAACAGATCGCCATTGAGGCGGCCGATATCCTTCGCGAGGTCGAGGCGAAACGAATTGAGGTCCTTGAGGAGCTGCTTGTCGATGGGCTGCTTCTTCGGCTTTCGGCCAAACTGTTCTGCCTTCGCGTCGAGCTCGCTGGCCGAAATCGCTGGCCTGCTGAGCAAGCGGAGTCGGTCGAACTCAGAGATGTATTCGCCAGCCGAGAGCTCGAAGAATCGACAGTTGAACGGGTTCGAGTCCTTGACCTCCGAGTAGAGCACCGCCGTCTGGGCGAAGTTGGTAAGGACGGCCCAGGGTACCCCCTTGGTGTAGCTGTAGTCGATAACCTGTTGGAGGTGCTCCCGCTCCATCAGGTTTTTCGACAGGGCCTTGGCTTCAACGTAGAACTTCGTCACTCCTCCGATCTTGAACCCGTAGTCGGCGCGGCCGCGAAGGACGCGCTCTTCCGCCGAGACCTCTCGCGAATCTTCTACCCGCCAACCGAGAGCGCGGAAGAGAGGCAGAATGAAGTCCTTCTTGGTGGACTCCTCGCCAAAGCGGGTGTCGCCGTAGCGAGTGAGCCGCCCCTCGGCGCTGGCCTGTTGGTACTCTCCTACGAGTCGGGCGATCTCTGCCTTGGCCGCTGTTTCGTCCCAAGGCGTGGGAGGCGGCGAGGCGGCCGCCATTTAGGGCCTCCTTTTCAGGATGGGACGGACCCGCTTCTTGTTCCAGTAGGGGCTCTTGCACTGAGGACACCGCTTGGGCTCACGCTTGATTCGTGGGAGCCACTGGTGCCCGCAACGATTGCACTGCCAGCCTTCTATGCTGAGCCAAGCGCGAGGCACGGCAGTCGAAAGGAGGAGGGGCTATTTACTGACCCCGGACAAAATAGGTTAATGCCTCTCGAGGAGAACTCAGCTCCCGGTTGACCCTCCCCGCTCATCCGTCCCTCAATCGTAGAGGTTCTTGGCGAACAAGTCACGCTACAGAGGTCAGTCGAGCTATAGGGCCAGCGCCTTAGACGAGTCGATGTTTGTGGGAAATCCTTTCGAGTTGAGACGGTCGAAGAGCTCGCCCCGCCGAAGATCCAAGAGGCCGGCTTCCAGGATGGACCTTCGGACAAGGGTCCTGAGTCTTTCCAGTTTTGCACTATCAAGCTGGCGGAGAAGGCCTCGGTGTACAATCGAACTGCGCTTCTTGTAGAGTTCTCTCACGTCCTTGAAGATCCCAAGTGCCTCGGCTCGCGTCTTACCGTTCATTACGGCCGTACAACGAGCAATTGAGTATGTCACTTCGCTTGTCCCTTGGTTGAACAACGCTTCGAGTGCGACCATCAATATCAGGAACGCAAGTGCCGGCCGCTCTGCTTGGTAGGCGAGATCGAAGTCCTCTAGCGCGAGATTCAGGTACTCGTTAGCGAATGGTAAGTGCAGCTTGTCGAGAGCCTCAGCAACTTGCTGGATGTCTACTCCTTCAAGGGAAAACGGGAACGCACCTACCTTCATGGTCGTCGAGCGCCCCATGACTCTTTGGAACGAACCACCGGTCTCTATCAGATAATTCTGGTAATGCAAACTGACGTTGCCGTTCGCCATTAAGCGGAGAACCTGTAAGCCCGGTATCAACTTCTGCTGGGCCTCGGTGTCATGCTGCGTCAGCTGCGGCAAGAAGGCGATCGGCTCGCCGGGTTTCAACGCATCACATTCAACGTCGAATGAGTCCTCGATCGCGTAGCCGCAACGGTCCATAGAATTGTAGCATCTAAGATCGAATTGCATGTGCTGAAAAGCACGCATCTCCGGGAGGCCCTCGACCTGAGTAAAGATTCGCATTAGTTCGTCGTACTCGACTCTTCTGACGTCGTGACCGAAGAACGGACTTAGGCGCAGAATTGTCGAATCGACGTTAGACAGTAAGCCGAAGTGGCGTACTCGACGGACGACCATCGGCACGATCCGCTCCGGAGCCGAGCGAGACACCGCAGATAGCGCCTACCATTCAGCTCAGATGGTGCTGGAACAGTTCGCGCAGTGTCTATGAAAGCGGAACTTAGGAGTTTGTTGATGGGGTCAAACCTTCTTAGTCCCAGGCTTCTGAACCGTACGTAACTACTCATTAGCCACACGTTGACGACCGGTTCGAAACGGTCGGGTTCACTGGTTTCCGGCAAACGGGAACTTCGCGTGGTGAAAGGGCGGCGCGAAGTCGGGTTCACCCCGAGCGGCCCTCGCTGATCGCCAGCTCCGTCTCGTCGAAGAACGGCCCGGAATCGAGAGCGTGCCCGGTCGCACGCTGGAGCCGCGGAATCCAGTCATCGACCGCGCCCGGTGCGAGCATCCTCTCGGTGAGCCAGGGACCCACTTTGGGGTTCGGCCACAGCGCTCCGCCGAGATCCCTGACCGCCGCTTGGAGGATTTGAGGGGCGAGGAAGGTGGCGAGAAGGTAGGACTTGTTGTAGAGCGGGGTGTCGAGATAGAAGCCATCGACCCAGGACCGGGGAGCGTAGGCATCAAACCCCATGATCCCGTTCAGAGTCCGGTCCAGGATTCCGCCCACATCCGCCCTGGGGTTCCGATAGAGGGCGAGCTCCCCCTTCACGATCGCGACGAGCTCCACCAGCCGTGTCGCCATCCCCTCGGCGGAACGGGCTCGGAGCGCACGCGACTGCTGCCGGGATAGCCCGGAACGGGTCCGACTGCATTCTCTGCAACGCGTGCCTGACGGAGTGCGAGGGAAGTTGCATCACGATCTGGGACGACGAGGGGAAGGTCTACCAGTCCACGTACAAGTAACCGGAGGGACACGGACGAGGGACGGCGGATCGCTCGGCGCCGCAGAGATCCCTATCGCTCCTCACTCGACCATGACTCCAAGTCCCGTTCCTCCATCGGACGCAGGGTTTCCATCCCGAGCCAGCGGCACGGCCCCGTCGACTTCCCCGTCGG
>JAJYUO010000015.1:0-700 GCA_021792485.1 Thermoplasmata archaeon | reverse complement strand
CCCGTCGGGGGTCGTTTCCGCGAAGGCTTCCCAGCCCCACCGGCGGGTGGCGACCCTGACGTCGAACCTCAAGGCCGGCCCATCCATTCACCTCCTCACCTTCTCCCTCGCGCCCGACGATCCGATGGAGTTCGTGCCGGGTCAGTACGTGACGTTCTACCTGCTTCGCGACGGGAAGTCCGTGACTCGTTCGTATTCCATCTATTCCTCCGCCCTCCTCCACGACCGGTTCTCGCTGCTCATCAAGCGGGTCCCCCAGGGGTTCGCGTCGAATCTCCTTTGCGACCGGGTCCCGTCCGCCGAGACCCGGGAGACGATCCTAGCGCCTCTCGGGAAGTTCGTCTATCGCCCGCCGGAGGACCGCCGCGTGCTGATGGTCGCCACCGGGGTCGGCCTCGCTCCCTTCCTTCCGATGCTCGAGCGCCTTCACGACCGGAGCCCGACGACCAATGCATGGCTCATCTGGGGCAACCGATACGTTGAGGATATGGTCGGCCGACGCGAGCTGGAAGCGCTGGCCGCCTCCTGGCCTAGCTTCCATTTCGTGCCGGTTCTCTCCCGACCTCCCGAGGACGGGAGTTGGACCGGGGCCGTGGGCCATGTCCAAGCGGCCGTACGGACCCGCTTCCCCGACCTCGCAGATGCCGACGTCTACCTTTGCGGGGCCAACCAGATGGTGAACGAGATGCAGGATCTGGCG
>JAJYUO010000014.1 GCA_021792485.1 Thermoplasmata archaeon | reverse complement strand
GTAGGGAAGGCGTCGACCGTGGCCTACGAGGCGATCCTGATCCCTCTCGCCATCGGCATGGTCGTTGCGACCGCGCTCCTGGTCCGCATGTGCGCGCAGGCGCGCACCACGCCCCGGGCGGCCGGGGCGGTGTTCCTGGTCGTGATGATGGGGGCGATGTTGCTCGGCGCGCTCATCTATCTCGTTCACCCCGGGACGCCGGCGCTGATCGAGGCGCTCTGGGTCACCAGCATCGTGATGTCCCTTGGGGTCGTCCCGGTCTTCGTCACCTTCGTCCGGGATGCTCAGGCCGAGATGGACTCCCCCGGCGAGTACGCCGCACGGCCGTTCCGGCCGACGTGGGGCTTTGCCCTCCTCGTCATCGCCCTCGTTCTCGCGACCGAGTTCCTGATGGGGATGGTCTTCGAAGTCGCCTCGGGTACCTCGTGGGCAGCGCTCGAAGCGGGGCCGTACGGGGTGGCCAGCCTCCTCGCGAACGTCGTCCAGTCCCCGTGGTTCATCTTCACGATGGCCGGGGAAATGGCGCTGACGGTCGCGTTCGTGCGACGCGAGGTGCCCAGGCCCGTGCTCGCTCTGCTCGGCGTCCAGGTTGTGATCATGGTCCTCACGCCCACGGCGCTCGACAGCCCGACCTGGCAGGCTCTCGCGATCTACGGCAGCTCGATCGCGATGATCGGCATCTTCGTGCTCGGGATGGAGTACGTCTATCGGAACCGCGAGATCCCCTCGCCCATCGCCGGATACCTCGTTCGGCTCTTCGCGGTCTATGGACTGATGATGACCGGCTTGTTCCTGTGGATCGGCTACGGGATGCCGGTGGTCTTCGCCCTGAGCATCCTCCTCGAGATGGTGCTGTACTTCGGCCTGATCCTCCGATCGCATGCACTCGATACCGAGGAGCGAGTCCCCTGGCAATTACGGCCGAACTGGGCGTTCGCGCTCCTCGCCACGATCTTCGTGGCCGAGGTCTTCATGGGGGCCCTCCTCGACCAGCAGATCGGACTCCAGTTCTACGGCACGAACTGGCTGGCGAGCCTCGGCATGCTCGGTCTCTCGGGATCCGCCGGCTCGATTGCCTACCCGGCGTTTCGCAATGGTTTCTTCTTCTTGGCCGCCGTGACAGCGTCGACCTGGTTCCTGGTGATGATGGGGGTCGAGATGGGCGCCCTCGTCGTCTTCAAGCTCAAGGAAACCCGCCGCCGCGAGACGCGGGTGCGTCTCGGCGTGATGATCGGAAGCTACGGGGCGTTCATCGTCTTCTTCCCGAGCATCTACTATGCGTCCGTCTTTCCGGGGGCTCCGGCGCGCGACGCGGTCCCCCTGCTCGGGTGGAGCATGGGGATCGGCACCGAAGCGCTCGCCCCGACGGTCTTCGGCGTCGTCGTCGCGACGTACGTCATCACCGCCGTGCTCTCCATGGCGTTCGGCCGGCGCTGGCTCTGCTCCGTATTCTGTAGCGCCCCCCTGATGTACCAGGGAACGACGATCGACGCGATGAAGTCGTTCAACCGGTCGAGCGGCCTTGCGCACAAGTTCCTGGGGAGCCGGTTCTCGACGGCGTACTCGCTCACGATGGGAGCGACGATGGCCGCGCTCGCCGGGACGTCGGTCCTCTCCTACCTGGACGCGACGGGCCGGCTGAACGTCACCGTGCTCGGCTTGGATCCGACGGTCTTCCTCTTCGCGCTCTCGTTCGGCGTGCTGTGGTACGTGATGTTCGTCACGATCCCGTATGTGGGGACCTACAGCTGCGTCACGATGGGGTGGTGCTACACGGGGATCATCGCCCAGGCGTTCCAGAGGATCGGCGCGTTCAAGCTGAAGGTCCATGACGCCCGGATCTGCCGCTCGTGCACGACCCTCGATTGCGCGAAAGGGTGTCCCGTGGGCCTGGTCGACATGCCCGGGTACCTCCGGACGAAAGGGGAGTACCGGAGCACGAAGTGCTGCGGGGTCGGCGACTGCATCGAGGCGTGCCCCTACGGAAATCTCTACATCCACGACATCCGGCATGTCCTGGGACGCGTCGTGGGTCTCGAGGTCGCGACGAGCCGCCCGTCGCGCCTGCCGGTCGTGCGGGGAACCCCGGTCGTGGGACGGGAATCGATCCCGCATCCTGCCGGTCCGCCGGCGTCGGCCGAGGCGCGGGCGGAGCAGGCGTCTCCCTAGCCGGTCTCCGGAGCCGAAGTCGCCGCTTCGAAGCGGGCAGGTTCCACTGGCCCCACCGCACCGGTGAGACGTATCAGGACGAGGGAGACCACGAGCAGCCCCGCCGAGATCAGGAACGCAAGGCTCTGTCCGGAGAGGTAGGCCGCCGCCACGGAGTGGGAGAGGTGGCCTTGGAACGCGCCGAGAAACAGTGCGTAGGCGATCGCCGACGGAATCGCCGCCGTCACCGCGACCAGGCTCACGGCGAAGCTGAGGATCGCGCCGGTGTTGCGCACGGTGTTGAGGACCCCCGAGGCAATGCCGAACCGTCCCTGCGGAGCGTGCGACATCACCATGCTCGTGTTCGCGGGGAAAAACATCCCTCCACCGAAGCCAAAGACCGCTTCGATGACCGCGAGAAGGGAGATCGGCGTGCCCGTCGTGAGCTGGCTCAGCGCCACAAGCGCGACGATCTGCAGCGCGAGGCCGATCGTCGCTACGCGTCGGGCGCCGAACCGGTCGGTCAGACGTCCGCCGAACGGCCCGACAACCGCCACCGCCGCGGCGTACGGGACGATCAGGTACGACGCCGTCAGAACGGAGAGGCCGTAGACTCCCTCCAGGTAGAAGACCAAGAGGAAATTCACGCTGAAGATCGCGACCGACTGCAGCAGCGCCGCGACGGTCCCTAACGTAAACGTCCGGGTCCGGAAGAAGCCGAAGTCGATGATCGGTTGCGTGCTGACCCGCGTCTCCCAGTACACGAACGCGGCGAACAGCGGCAGGACCAATAGGAACGCGACGATCGTGGAGGTCTCCGTCCACCCGTAGAGGAGTCCCCACGTGACGCCGACGAGCAGCGAGGTGATGGCGCCGGTGAAAAGGCCCGCGGCGGGAAGGTCGAACGACTCCCCGAGCGCCGTGGGGCTCTTCGACTCCCGCAGCACCCGGTAGGCCCAGGCGGTGCCGATGAGGCCGATCGGGACGTTTATCCAGAAGATCACCCTCCAGGTGGTGAAGGAGACGATCAGCCCGCCGAGGATGATTCCGATGACGGAACCCACTCCCCAAATGATCGCGGTCGAACCGAACGCGATCCCTCGCTCGTTCGGCGGGAACGCTTCCGCGAGGATCGCGAGAGAGTTCGCGGTGAGCATCGCCGCCCCGATGCCCTGGAGGACACGGAACGCGATCAGGAAGTTCGCGTCCGGAGAGAAGCCGCAGAGAGCCGAACCGACGATGAAAACGACGAATCCGAGGTTGTACATGCGCTTGCGACCGTAAATGTCGGAGATCCGGCCCAGGCTCAGGACGAGAGCCGTCATCGCCAGCAGGTACGCGATGATCACCCAGATGATCGCGATGTAGCTCGCGCTCAGGTCACGGGCGATCGGAAGAAGCGCGAGGAGAACGATCGTTCCGTCGATCCCTGCCATCATCGAACCGATGGAGGTGACGCTGAACGCCTTCCACTTGTATTCCATCAGGGCCTCCGCGTTTGAGACGACTCACCTATGGCAGGCCTGCGGGGGGCCGGCGGCGTTCCCGGTGGAGCCGCCGGCCGGGCCCCGCCCGGGCGCCCGATCTCTCTTATGGGAGGATCTCGACCTTTGCCGCCGGGGCCTTGAAGCCCGCGGTGCGGTGCGAACCGTCGCAGTTGGGCTTGTGCTGGCTCTGTCCGCACCGACAGAGCGCCGTGACGACCTTTCCGTCCACCAAGACTAGGTTCGGGCCGTTCTCGTTCGACTGAATCTCGACGTGGCTCATGGTATGTCACCTGCCACCGGAGAGATAAAGGAGCGCTGGTCCGCAGGGAACCGACCTACCCGGAGTAGGTCAGGCTCCGAAGACTCTCCCTCTCGGTGCGACGGCGAAACGAAAGACACGACCCGGCCGGCAATCGACCGCATCCGCGGGAGCCACCCACCGGCCGCCGAGGCCGTGGACCGGCAGCGGGTTCAAGGCTTGCGAGCCGTTTCGTCCGCGGGCCACGAGAACGGACTATGACCGGTTTGGCGGAAGTGGCATTCGGGCTCCTCCTGGGATTTTCCCTCGCCGCCCCGCCGGGCCCGATGAATGCGCTCATCGCGGCTCGAGCCACCCGGTCGTATTCGGCCGGGTTCCTCACCGCCTGCGGCGCCTTGACCGCCGACGCCGTCCTCGGAGCGCTCGTCTTCGGTCTCGAGTCGCTCGTCGACCTCCGGCCCCTGATCGCCTACGTGTACGTGTCCGGCGCGGTGACGATGTCGGTCATGGGCTACCTTTTACTCCGGGAGCGGACGACGCCCGGCGAGCGGCCGGCTCCGAAGCTAGGGACGTACACGCAGTCGCTGGGAGTCGGCCTGAGCAACCCGTTCCAGATCGTCTGGTGGCTGACCGCCGGAGTAGCGTTTGCCTACGTCGGCGGCGCGTGGCTGTTCGCCGGGCTCTTCGGTGCGATCGCGATCTGGATCGTGATCTTCCCATGGGCGATTCATCGGGGGAGCCGGAGGTACCCCTCGGTCCGCCCCTGGATCGGCGCTGCCGCGGCGGCCTTGATGTTCGGATTCGCCATCTACTTCGCGGCCGAGGCGACGATATCGTTCCGAGGGTGGTAGCCGAGCCGACCGGCATTATCTATCTGCGATGTTCCCTCTGCTAGGGCCGCCGGCGTCCCGGGGATCACATGAGCCGCCAACGCACGTTCCGTGTCGGGATTGTTCAGATGTCTTCGGGCCCGGACCCGGACGAAAATGTGGAGCGCGCGGTCGCGCATCTCCGCCGAGCGCGCGAGCTCGGGGCCGATGTCGCGGCCCTGCCGGAACTCTTCCGGTCGCAGTACTTCGCCCAGCGCGAGGATCACGCCATGTTCGAGCTCGCGGAACCGATTCCGGGGCCGACGGTGGAGCGAATGGCGGGCCTCGCGCGAGAGCTGAAGATGGCGATCCTGGTCCCGCTCTTCGAGCGGCGGGCCCCGGGCGTGTACCATAACACGGTCGCCGTGGTCGATCGGGACGGCAGTCTCGCGGGCACGTACCGGAAGATGCACATCCCGGACGATCCTCTATACTTCGAGAAGTTCTACTTCGCCCCCGGGGACCTTGGCTTTCGGAGCTTCCCGCTCCAGGCGGGCCGGGTGGGCGCATTGATCTGTTGGGACCAATGGTATCCCGAGGCGGCCCGTCTCACCGCGCTCTCCGGGGCCGAGGTGATCATCTATCCGACGGCCATCGGCTGGCACCCCGGGGAAAAGGAAGAGTTTGGGGAGGCCCAGTTCGACGCTTGGCGGACCATCCAGCGAGCCCATGCGATCGCGAACGGCGTGTACGTGGCGGTCCCAAACCGAGTAGGTCTCGAACACGGAGACGTGCGGGGCGATCTCGTTGAAGGTCCCGGAATCGAGTTCTGGGGAGGATCGTTTGTGGCCGATCCCTTTGGCCGGATCACGGCGCAGGCCCGGCGCGACCGAGAGGAAGTCCTCGTCGCGGACATCGATCCGGACGTGGTCGAACGCACGCGACAGCACTGGCCGTTCCTACGGGATCGTCGGCTCGACGCCTATTCTATGCTGACCCAGCGGTACCTCGACTCCTCGAGCCGTTTCGGATGAACGGACGCACAGCTCTCTCGGCGCCGGCGAACGAGGGATTTCGCATGCCGGCCGAGTGGGAGCCGCACGCCGCGACGTGGATCGCCTGGCCCCATGAGCGGAGTGACTGGCCCGGAAAGTTCTCCTCGATCCGTTGGGTGTATGCCGAGATCGTCCGGGTGCTGGCCGATAGCGAGCGAGTGGAGATCATCGTCTCGGACTCCGCTCAGGACCGATCGGTCCGCCGCATCCTTCGTGACGTCGGTACCGATCTCGACCAAGTCCGGACGCATCGCTGGCCGACCGACCGGAGCTGGCTACGAGACTCTGCGCCCACGTTCGTTCTTCGCAGGGGAACAGGCGGGCGCAAAGCCGCTGTCGGGCTGGTCCAGTGGAAGTTTAACGCATGGGCGAAGTACGACAACTTTCGCCTCGACCGCGCGCTCCCATCTCGCATCGCGCGGGCCACGCGCCTTCCCCGGTGGAAGGCGTACGCATCCGGCCGCTGGATCGTGATGGAAGGTGGAGCGTTCGATGTCGATGGCCAAGGACTCTTGCTCACCACCGAAGAGTGCCTGCTCGGCGACGTTCAAGCGCGCAATCCCGGCCTCGACCGCTCGGCTCTCGAAACCGCGTTTCACGACTACCTTGGCGTGACGGAAGTGGTGTGGCTGGGCCGCGGGATCGAGGGCGACGACACTCACGGGCATGTCGACGACATCGCCCGATTCGTCGCTCCGCGGACCGTCGCCGCCATCGACCCCGACGGCGCGACGACTCCGGACTCGGATGCGCTTCGGGAAAACCTGGAACGGCTGAAGAGGTACCGAACCACGGACGGAAGAGCCCTGAAAGTGCTCGCCCTCCCGGCGCCGGACCCCGTCGTCTTCCGGGGCCACCACCTTCCGGCGAGCTATGCGAACTTCTACATCGCGAACCGATCGGTGCTCGTCCCGACGTTCGATGATCCTCATGATCGAGAGGCGCTCAAGGTGCTCGCCGGTGCATTCCCGGAGCGTGAGGTGGTGGGGATTCACGCCCGGGAACTGGTTTGGGGACTGGGAACTCTCCATTGTCTCACACAACCGGAGCCGGCCTCCTGACGCGCGCGACGACCCCTGCAGTGTGAGCCGCGATCGAGCGTCAAACTCATACAGCGCGGAGCCTGCTGCTGTCGGAACCGCTCTATCGTGAGACGGCGAGGAAAAAGAGTTGAGCTCTGGCGATGGGGTTTCCCCACCCCCAATGCGTCGTACGATCCCCGGGCTGTTCGATCGCTTCGGGGCATTCGGAGGCTCCATCAAGAAGTCGGTCACGAACCTTCGCACCCTCTACCGATGGGCTCTCATCGGGCTCACCGTCGGAGTCATCGCGGGGATCGTGGCGATCGCATTCTTCATCGGTCTGGAAGTCGCAAGCGACTTCTTCCTCGGCACGGCCCTCGGGATCCAGCTACCGGTTAACGGGGCTCCTCCTCCGGCGACTCCGTTCGACTGGACCACGAATCCGTCGACATTCTGGATCCTGCCGGCGATGATGGCCGCCGGCGGCCTCGGCGTCGGTGGGCTGGTCACGTGGGTGTCCCCCGAGACCGAGGGGCACGGAACGGATCAGGCGATCCGATCGTTCCATCGCGGGAGAGGGGTCGTTCGCGCGCGCGTGCCGCCCGTGAAGTTCCTCGCCTCGACGCTCACCCTTGGGACGGGAGGCAGCGGAGGTCGAGAGGGTCCGACGGCGCAGATCGGCTCCGGGATCGGGAGCATCGTGGGGGGGCCGCTCGGCCTGTCGACGAAGGAGCGCCGCATCGCGATCATGGTGGGCGTCGGGGCAGGCATTGGCGCGATCTTCAAGGCCCCGTTCGGCGCCGCCCTCCTCGCGAGCGAGATCCTCTACATCTCCGACTTCGAGCCGGATGTGATCATGCCCGCGATCCTCGCGTCGGTGATCTCGTACTCTATCTTCGGAGTGTACGATGGATTCGGCCCGGAATTCGTCACGCCCTCCGGGCTCGGCTTCACCCCCGAGCAACTGCCGGTCTATGCCCTGCTCGGCGCCATCTGCGCCGGATTCGGAATCCTGTACGTCCTCTGGTTCTCCTCCTCGCGGAGGTGGTTCGCGAAGTCCGGCGCTCCCAAATACCTCCGACCCGCTTTCGGAGTCGCGATCGCCGGCGCGATCTTCGCCGCGGCCTACTACCTCGTTCCGCAAGAGAATCACCTGCTCGCTGTCGGATCAATCGGTATCGGTTACGGGTTCGTCCAGTGGCTGGTCTTTCAGAATAGCCTCACGCCGATACTCCTCGTGATTGTCGTCGCCTTGATCTTCCTCAAGATCGGCGCGACATCGCTCACCGTCGGGTCTGGAGGCAGCGCCGGGTTGTTCGGACCGGGCGTAGTGACGGGGGCGTTCATTGGTTTCGCGGTGGCCGGACTGATGACGGTCGCCTTGCCCGGTCTCGTGACCGGCGCGGACTTCGCGGCGTTCGCCGTGATCGGGATGATGGCGTTCTTTGGAAGCGTTTCCAAAGCTCCGATCGCCGTGATCCTGATGGTGGTGGAGATGACGGGGTCGGAGTCCCTGCTCGTCCCGGCGATGGTGGCGATCTTCGTCGCGTACTTCCTCACCGGTCACCACCATCTGTACACGGAGCAGGTGCCGAACCGGCTCGAGTCTCCGAGCCACACTACCGAGTACTTCTCCGAGTACCTTCGGCGCGTTCCGGTCTCGTCCGTCCTGGCCCGGGACGTAGGCACCGTCAGTCCCGAGACCAATGTGGCCGTCGCGGCCGCGATGCTGCGGGACGCTCCGGTTCCAATCCTCGCCGTCCTCCGCGGGATCGACTTGATCGGGGAGGTTCGGATGGCCGACGTGCTGGAGATCCCTCCATCGGAGCAGATCCTTACCCCGGTGCTCGCGATCCTCCGGGAGAACCCGCCGCCCGTCTACCCCGAGATGGACGTGCTCTCCGCGCTGGGCGTCATGGACCAGGAGGAGACCGATGCCGTGCTCGTATTCACCCCGGGCAGACCCCGGACGCTCACCGGGGTCCTGACCCGAGAGCGGATCACGCAGTTCCAGAACGGAGCCGGGTCTCAACGATAGTCTCCCGGCGGGAACGCACGAGGTCAATCTGAAGTACCGTGCGCGGAGTGTTGGGTTGTGATGGACGATACGTGCCCGAGGTGCAACGCGCCGCTCCGCCCGGGGAGCGCCTTCTGCGCGTACTGCGGCGCGCGGATCTCCTCGACCCGGGGAGCCCCGTCATCGCTTCCGCTCGGTTCGCCGTCGCCTCGCCTTGGACGAGAAACGATGGTGCCCGGGTCGCCGCTGCGTCGCTTTCGCCGGCTCGTCCTATTCGCCCTCATCGCGGTGCTCATCCTAATCGTGGTCGTCGCCGTCGCCGGTGTTTACGTATACGACAACAGCCAGAACGTCGACGTCCGGGCGTTCTTGAGCGCCTCCCCGAACAACACGTGCGGACTGGAGAGTTATACCGAGGCCTGGGCCGGCTTCAACGACACGCCCGGGACGACGATCGACTGGGGGTTCGAGTTCCTGAACGCCAACACGACCGGGCCGTGCACGCCGACGAACCTCACGACCGACACTCCCGGTTTCAGCGTCTTTGACGTCAGCTGGAACCAGACCTCCGTCCCGGCAAGCCCCTCGCCATTCGCTCCGAACGATCCGAACAATGGGATGGGGGAGGTATCCTTCGCGCTCGCGATCCCCGGGTCGAGCTGGTCGGGGGATGTCCTTCTGATCTTCTCCTAGGGAGCGCTACTCTCATCTCGCCGACCCTCCTCATCCACCGGGATGACGGACGTTCCGCGTCCCCGACCCCGGGAGCTCGGCGTGTCGCTCGGCGCCCTCGAACCGGGTCCCCGCAACGCGATCACGGACGTGGAAGGGGTTCGGGTCGGACACTCGACCGTGATTCGGGGGGATGCGGTCCGTACGGGTGTGACCGCGGTGATCCCTCGGCCCGGCAATCTCCTCCGAACTCCGGTCCCGGGGGCGATCCATTGCTTCAACGGGTTCGCAAAGCCGTTCGGGTTCACCCAGGTCGAGGAACTAGGGGAGATCGAGACCCCGATCCTGCTCACGTCCACGCTCAACGTACCCCGCGTGGCAGATGCCTTGATCGATTACGTGCTCGAACAGCCCGGCAACGAGTCGGTAGAGTCGCTCAACCCGGTCGTCGCCGAGACGAACGACCGATGGCTCAATGACGCCCGCGCTCGGCCGGTCGGACGGGAGGAGGTTTTCTCGGCGCTCCGGGGCGCGCGTGACTCCCTTCCGGCGGAGGGCACGACGGGCGGTGGAACCGGTATGATCGCACTCGGGTACAAGGGCGGCATCGGAACCGCCTCCCGCCGGCTCTCGGGTTCGATGGGCGGGCACACGCTCGGCGTGCTGGTCCAGACCAACTACGGAGGGTTGTTGACGATCGCCGGAGCGCCGGTCGGGAGAGAGTTGGGCCAAGTGTATCCCCGACTCAAGGCTCCGCCGTCGCGAGGATCGGTGGTGGTGGTCCTGGCCACCGATGCACCCCTGGACGCGCGCAATCTACGTCGGGTCTCGGCCCGCGCTATGCTCGGGATCGGGCGAACCGGTGCTGGCGGCGCGAACGGAAGCGGAGACTACGCCATCGGCTTCTCGACGACGGGGGACCGTCGAACCGTCCTCGCGAACGCGGAACTCGATCCGCTCTTCTGGGCGGCGATCGAAGCCACGGAGGAAGCCGCATACAACTCGCTCTTCCGGGCGACGCCGGTGGAGGGCCGGGGCCGGACGGTCGAAGCGTTGCCGATCGATCGAACGATGGAGATCCTGCGCCGCCATCATCGGATCGACGTCCCGTCGCCGGGATCGGTATGGCCTCCGTAGGCCGGAAGCTAAATTCGATTGGGACGTTGACCGGGTTCGTGGCAGCCGAGCAGCCGGCCAAACCTCGACGCATCCTGGTCCTAGACGTGGGCGGGACCCACGTCAAGGCGGCCTTCGCGGGGACGACGACGGAGATCAAGATCCCCTCGGGCCCCAAGATGACTCCGCGCGAGATGATTCGCAAAGTTGCCGAGCGCCTGTTGGACCGAAGGTACGACGCCGTTTCGATCGGGTATCCGGGCGTTGTCATCCACGGCCGCATCATCCACGAACCCCACAACCTCGGACCGGGGTGGGTGGGGTTTGACTTCGAACAGGAATTCCGTCGCCCGACCCGCGTCATCAACGATGCGGCGATGCAGGCGCTCGGCAGCTACCGCGGCGGCCGTATGCTGTTCCTCGGCCTCGGCACGGGTCTCGGGACCGCGATGATCTTAGACGGAACGATCGCACCGATGGAGCTCGCGCACCTTCCCTACAAGAAGGGGAGGACCTACGAGGACTTCGTCGGTGAGGCGGCCCTCAAGCGGTTGGGCCGTCGGAAGTGGCAGAAGGAGGTCTTCGCCGTCGCGAAGGTCTTCTACGACGCGCTCGAGCCGGAGTACCTAGTGATCGGCGGGGGCAACCTGCGCAAGCTCACGAAGCTCCCTCCCCACGCCGAGAAAGGGGACAATCGAAGCGCCATCGCGGGAGGAGCGCGTCTCTGGGCGCTTACGAACGGCGTCGCAACGCGAGCCGGTGGCCGGGCGCGGCGTCGCGCGCCGTCACGGTGAACGGAGCCCGGCGGCGGCCGGCCGATCCAGAAACCAAAGCTGGCGCCCGCAGGAGCCGATGCAGCTCGCGGGGACGCGGGGATCTCCTTCGGAGCCGCTGCGGAAGATGCGGGCGACGGCCGTCGTCTTGTCCCCGCCGGCGACGAGAAACCACACCTCCCGCGCGCAGGAGAGGGCCGGAGGGGTGAGGGTGATCCGCGGAACGAACGGAGGCTGCCCGCTTCGCGGGACGGCCACGACCGTGCGCCGACGCTCTCGCACCGCGGACTGCCCGGGGAAGAGCGAGGCGGTGTGTCCGTCCGGTCCGATCCCGAGGAGCACGACGTCGAACCGCGGGGGCGCGTCGCTCCGCATCGGCGGCAGGGTGCCGATCCACCGCGCATATCGGCGTGCGCCCTCAGCGGGCGGACGCATCTCCCCCCGCATCCGGTAAATGCGTCGCCGCTCGATCGGCACCGACGACAAGAACGTCGTCCACGCGAGACCGAAATTGCTCTCGGAATCTTCTGGGGGAACGCAGCGCTCGTCGGCGAAGAACAGTTCGGTCTTCTTCCACGGAATCCGCCGTCGGAACGGTCCCCGCAACAGGCCGAAGAGCTCCCTCGGCGTGCGGCCGCCCGAGATGACCCAGGTGAAGCGATCCCGCTCGTGCACGGCTTCCGCGGAGACCCGGGCGAGCTCGCCCGCGAGCGCTCGGCTCGCGCTCGATAGGTCCGGATGCACCCGGGGCTCGCGCGTCACCCGGAGTAGTACCAACGCTGCCCCCAGTCGATCGCGAGCTTCTGCGCTTCCTCCGGCCCCCAGCTCCCCGCCGGATAGAACGTGAGCGGCGGGGGCGATCGAAGGAGCGGGTCGTACAGGCGCCAGGACTCCTCGACCTCGTCCGCGCGCACGAACAGCGTGGGATCCCCGAGCATGACGTCCACGAGGAGGGTCTCGTACCCGTCCGGAAGCTCCCCGAAGGCCTCCGCGTAGTGGAACCGCATGCGGTGGGTTTGCACGCGCATCTCTCGGCCCGGCACCTTGACTTCGAACGCGAGCTCGAACCCTTCGTCCGGCTGGATGAGGATCGAGATCCGGTCCGGGTTCGAGTGATACTCCGACACGGTCTGGAAGAAGGTGACCGGGGGGGCCTTGAACGTGAGGATCACGCGCGTCATCTTCGCCGGCAGCCGCTTGCCCGTC
>JAJYUO010000184.1 GCA_021792485.1 Thermoplasmata archaeon | reverse complement strand
CAGCACGATCATCCAGAGGCCCTAGTCCTCCGGGGACAACCTCCCGCGCCCGGGCGACGGGAGGGGGCGTTTACCGGCGTCCCGAGGGCCGACGGCGCTCGGGCCCGATCAGGTCGAGGCCCGTGAGCGTTTCCATGCGTCGATACGCCCAGCCCGCCTGCGCGCGCTCCCCCGAAGCGATCTTCCCACGCGCCGTGCGATCGATCCGTTGCGCGAACTCCTTCATGTGCCGAAATGCTCGTTCCGATCCGAGCTCGTGTCCGATGGCCCGCTCGACGCGGTGGGCCAGCGCGACCACGCGCCGGGCGGAGATCGTGCCTCCCGTCCCCGGTTCCATCGACGCGGAGAACGCGGAGCGCACCCGGCGGAACTCCTCTCGGGCCCGTCGTACGTCCCGGTCCTCCCAGTTGATCGGTCGTGGGCGGGGGCTTCCCAGCAGGTACCACCGCAGAGCGTCCGGTCCCCACCGCTCGATCGACGCGCCCAGGTCGACGAGGTTTCCGACCGACTTCGACATCTTGTGGCCGTTGCGGAGCACGAAGCCGGTATGGAGGAATCCCCGCGCGAACGGCCCGTGGGAGAGCGCGAAGGAGATCTCATTCTGGGCATAGTGATGCGGGAAGATGAGGTCCTGACCGCCTCCCTGGAGGTCGACGGGCACGCCGAGGAGACGATCGGCCATCGCGTAGCACTCGAGGTGCCAACCCGGGGCCCCCGGGCCCCAAGGGCTCATCCACGACGGGCGGGGGGGCTCCTGATGGCGCCAGACGAGGAACTCCCGGAGGTCGAGCGGGGGGATTGGCGCGTCGGGGGCCTCGCGGACCAGGTGGCGCCCGAGTTCGCGAGCGATCGAGAAGTTGCGGCGCAAGGTCGACCGCGGCGGACGGTAGAACCACGCATCGCCCAGGCGGTGGACCCGGCCGGTCCGCTCCAGGCGGCGCGCCTGCCGGACCATCGCTCCGACGAAGTCGCTCGCTCGGGGCGTGTACGTCGGCCGAAGGATCTTGAGGGCATCGACGTCGGCGAAGAACCGGCGCTCCTCGCGCCGTGCGAGAGCGATCGGCGAGATGCGAAGCTCTCGCGCGCGCTGATCGATCTTGTCCTCGACATCGGTGATGTTCATCAGGTGGAGCACCGGGGTCCCCGTTTCCGCGAAGTACCGCCGGACCAGGTCGAAGTAGAGGTAGGTCCGGCCGTGGCCGACGTGCGTCGGTCCGTACACCGTCGGACCGCAGACGTACATCGTGATCGGCGCACGGGCAGGGCCGAGGTTCACCGTGCGGCCGGTCCGAGTATCCCGGAACGCGAGCCCCACGCCCGGTCCTCCCGGGGTAGAGAGATATCCCTTTTGGGGGCCGGACCGTCGCTCGCCTCGTCGGGTAGCTTGAAATGGGCCCGCGTCGGTCGGGCCGGGAAGGAACCCGACGATGGAAACCCTCTACCTGCTGGCCGAGGTCGATTTCGGCCACCTGGATGCGGTGCTCCAGCGCGTTCGCGCGATTCCGCACGTGGTCGAGGTCGAAGCCGTCACCGGCCCGTTCGATCTGATCGTCAAGATCCAGGCGGAGCACATCAACGAGGCGCTCGACATCGTCATGCAGAGGGTCCGTCGTATCCCCGGCATCCGTGGGACCGAGACGCTGGTGACAGTCACCGGCGGATAGCTCGGCCGCAGCCGCCCCGATAAATAACCGGTACGCCTTGCAGCGCCCATGATCGCGGTAGGGGAAGCGGCGCCGGATTTCGAAGCGAAGCTGCAGGACGGATCGACCTTCCGCCTTTCGTCGACACGGGGGCATCCGACGGTCCTGTACTTCTATCCCAAGGCGGACACCCCGGGGTGCACGATCGAGGCGAAGGGATTCCGGGACCACCACGCGGAGTTCCAGAAGAAGGGCATCCAGATCGTCGGAGTCAGCGTCGACGACTCCCCGGCCCAGCAAGCGTTCGCCCAGAAGTACGGTCTTCCGTTCCGTCTGGTCGCAGATCGAGACAAGAAGGTCGCCGGTGCCTACGGGGTCCTCGGTCCCCACGGAGTCGCCCGCCGGGTGACCTTCCTCATCGGGCCGACCGGGTCGGTCGAGGAGATCGTCGATACTTCGAGCGCCGAGACGCACGTCGAGCGCGCGCGCGCCCGCTTCCTTACGGCGTAGCGGAGACCGGGTCGTTCCCGTCGTTCGGTGGGGGGGCTGCCGCGGGGCCCCGTCGGTTTCCCGGGAGCCACCAGGCGTGTTCGTGCAGAGCTTGAAGGACCGCCGGGACGAAGTACGTCCGCACGACCGCCGCGTCGAGCAGGACCGCGGCCGCCACGGAAAAGCCGATCGCCACCAGGAGGTAGAAGTTCCCGAACATGAGGCTCGCGAAGGCGCCCGCCAGGATGACGGCCGCCGCGGTGATGACGCCCCCCGTGCGGGCGAGCGCCTCGGCGACCGCGTCGCGCGAAGAGCGGCCCTTGATGCGCTCCTCGCGCACGCGGGTGAGCAGGAAGATGTTGTAGTCGGTCCCTAACCCCAGAATCAGGATG
>JAJYUO010000183.1 GCA_021792485.1 Thermoplasmata archaeon | reverse complement strand
CGAACGCCGATGAGCGCGGCGGAGGAAGCGACCGCCGAGCACCCGCGTCGAAAGCGGACGCCGTGGAGCCTGAGGTCGATCGTGGTCGACGTCACCGGTCGGGAGATCTCGGAGTTCCAAGAGAGTTCCCGATCCGCCGGCGGGGGAAACCCCACTCGCGTCGCACGGCCCTATGAGGCTCTCGCGGACATCGACCCCGTCGATCGGGTCACCCCTCCTCTCTCGCGCGCCAACGGCCGGGGCTATCACGGCCACGCGCACGAGGACCACACGCCGACGATCGATCGCCACCGGTCCGCGAACGGCGGCCACGACTCTCCGGCGAGCCGCCCCGAGAGGATCTACCTCCACTACCTGCTCCTCCATCTCGACAAACTGAGCCTGCCGGCCCTGTGGTACCTCCGACGCCAAGTCAACGAGGAGATCGCCTACCGCTCGAATCCGGGTGCGCCGCCGGCGAGCGCCCCTCCGGCGGATCCGCCACCGTCATCGTCGTGACCCCGCGGCGGCCTGCTTCGGCCCGCAACCGGGCATACGCCGCGCGGTCGCGCTCGACTCCGATCGCGTGGCGACCAAGTTCGAGCGCCGCCCAGAGGGTCGTTCCGGTGCCTGCGAACGGGTCGAGTACCGTGTCGCCCTTCACCGAGAACATCCGTACGAGCCGTCGCGGGATCTCGGCGGGGAAGGCGCCGGTCCGACGCCCGTCGCGAACCTGGGCCGTCCCTCGGATGTCGCTCCAGATCTGGCTGAACCAGCGGTCCCGCTCCCATTTGGAGAAGCGGCTCGCGTAGCGCGCTGCGTCGTTCGGCGGGAATCGACGCAGTCCTCCCCGCCGGAACAGCAGCACGAACTCGCAATCGAGCGTGACGTAGGCGTTGGGAGGGAGGAATCCGCTCCCGAGGAATGCGTTGGGCTTGTTCGTTGGTTTCTTCCACAGGACGTACGGGAGCGGGAGGAAGCCCCACCGCGATGCCCTGGCGAGGATGTCGGCGTGATTCGGCCAGAGCCGGAACTCTCCGTCGATCGAGCGCAGGGCGTCTCCGACGACGATGGCGAGGATTCCGCCCGGAACGAGCACTCGGAACGCCTCTCGCCACGCGTCTCCGAGGAGGTCGTGCATCGCGGCGTAGTCGTCCGCCCCCTGGGCCCGGAAGATCGCGTCCCACTGGGGGATCATCGGATACGGCGGGCTCGTCACGATGAGGTGGACGGCTCCATCACCGATCGACCGGAGATCGCGGGCCGACCCTCGGATGAGTTTGAGGCTCGGCGCGGCAAAGTCCACGGCGCGGGGAGCGGGTCGGACCGTTTATACGCGATGCCGTTCCCCGGCCGGCATGCGGCTCGACAAGCCGATCCTCCAGGTGGCCCTTGACTTCGAGAACCTTTCCCGGGCGCTCACCGCAGCCCGCGAGGCGATCGAGGGCGGGGCCGACTGGGTGGAGGCCGGCACGCCCCTCGTGAAGAGCGAGGGGCTCGATGCGGTGCGGGAGCTGAAGAAGGCGTTTCCGAGTCACCGCGTCGTCGCGGACCTGAAGGTCATGGATACGGGAGCGTTCGAGGTCGAGATCGCGGCGAAGGCGGGCGCGGACATCGTGACGGTCTTAGGAGCCGCGGACGATGACACGATCGCCGAGGCTGTCCGGGGCGGCGAGCTCTACGGGGCGGAGATCGTGGTCGACCTGCTCAACGTTCCGGATCCGATTTCACGGGCAAAGCGGGCGGCCGAGCTGGGCGCGGCGGCCGTTTGCTGGCACGTCGGGATCGACATGCAGATGCAGGCGCGCACCCCCTTCGAGGCCCTCGAAACGCTCGCCCGAGAGTCCCCGATCCCCGTGGCGGTGGCCGGAGGGCTCACCAGCGAGTCGGTCGCTCGGGCCGTCCGTGCCGGGGCGCAGATTCTGATCGTGGGCGGCGCCATCACGAAAAGCCCCAACATCGTGGAGGCCACGCGGCGGATCCGCGAGGCGATCGACACGCGAACGGAGGTCGCGACCGAGCACTTCCGACGCTTCGCCGGCGCAGGAATCCGTGAGGCATTCCTCAAGGTGTCGAGCCCGAACGTCACTGACGCGATGCAGCGGCAGGGGGCGATGCACGGTCTATTGCCCCATCTCAAGGACCCGCTCGCCCGGATGGTCGGACCGGCCGTGACGGTCGTGACGCGCGACGGGGATTGGGCGAAGCCGGTCGAGGCGATCGACCGGGCGGGCCCCGGCGACGTCATCGTCGTCGACGCGGGCGGCGGAACGACCGCGGTCTGGGGAGAGCTGGCGAGCTGGAGCGCCCACGGGCGGGGCGTCGCAGGCGTGGTGATCGACGGCGCGGCCCGCGACCTCGATGCAGCGGTCGTGGACCTCGGATTCCCGATCTTCAGTCGGAGCGTCAGCCCGAACGCCGGGGAGCCGAAGGGCCATGGGGAGATTGGGGTGGAGGTCGTTGTCGGTGGGCAGAAGGTCCGGCCCGGCGACTGGATCGTCGGCGACCTGAGCGGGCTCGTGGTCGTCCCCCGAGAACGGGCCCAGGAGA
>JAJYUO010000182.1 GCA_021792485.1 Thermoplasmata archaeon | reverse complement strand
GGCGTCGCCCCGGAAGTGGTTGTTGAAGAACCCGTAGACCGCCGGGACCTTGGCGGCCACCTCCCGCACGCGGGGGACCCAGGCCGCGAGTTCGTCGGTGGAGTAGGTGTAGTCGTACCATACGTTCGATCCGCGGCCGTGCCAGCGGACGTAGGCGAACGGGGCGGTCGTCTCGAGCCGGATAGGAAGGTGCGGCTCGTCGACGATCACGTAGGCCAGGCGGAACTCGCGCAGGAGGTCGAACGACTCCGCCGCGAGCCACGACGGCTCGCGGAACTCGACGGCGACCGGTAGATCGGAGGGCAGTCTCTCGTAGAAGGCGCGCACGGTGCCCGGGACGAACTTGAGCGACGGGGGAAGCTGAAGGAGGGCGGCCGCGAACTTTCCGGCCTCGCGCAGCGGCTTCAGGACGGTCAGGAACTGGCGCAGCTCCTCGTCGGCCCCGACCAGCTCCCGCTCGTGGGTGATCGACTGGGGGAACTTCGCCGCGAAGACGAAGCGAGAGGGGGTGCGCCGGACCCACGAGGCGACGACCGCGGTCGAAGGGAGGTGGTAGAAGGTCGAGTTGACCTCGACGATCGGGAATCGGCCGGCGTAGTAGCGGAGCTTGTCCTCCGCCCCTCGCTTCGGATACACCGGCCCGACCCACTCCGGGTAGTCCCAGCCGCTCGTCCCTAACCGGATGTCGGCCATCGGCGACCGATCCGGTACGCTCTCCTCCGTTAAGGAGGTGCGGGCGCGGCCGCCGTGGGGCCGTCGGCGCCCCGGGGCCCCGGAACCGCGGCCCCTGGGGCCGGCAGGGGGTCATTCGAGTCCCCGAAACCGTAAATATCGCGCCCTGTGGTGAGCCGCCGGAG
The DNA here is from genome assembly GCA_021792485.1 of Thermoplasmata archaeon. Taxonomy (GTDB): domain Archaea; phylum Thermoplasmatota; class Thermoplasmata; order Lutacidiplasmatales; family UBA184; genus Lutacidiplasma. The sequence goes on along the minus strand of JAJYUO010000182.1, from coordinate 1,676 downwards.
ACGGCCAAGATGGTCCAAGTCGACATCGTAATCGAGAAGTGCACCGGATGCGCCCACTGCCGCGACGTCTGCCCGGTGAATGTCTTCGAGCTCAAGCCCCGCGATCAGTTCCCCAACGTGGTCGACGACCCGGCCGTCGGAGCGAAGTTCCAGTTCCGCGGGGAGAAGTCGGTCGCGGTGAACGGTCCGGAGTGCATCGTGTGCGAGGCATGCCTCTTCGAGTGCGAAGGGGAGTGCATCGACATCACGGACGACGAAGGACACGTCCACCACTCGACCTACAAGTAAGGGTCCGGGAGGCGCCGGATCGGGCGCGTTTTGGGGGATGTTTTCCGTCCGTCCGGATGGCGTTAAATAGGCTCGTTCCCCGCCGACACCGCCGTGCCGGAGGCGAGCGTGCGCGCGGGCCGTACCGCGGTCGTGGGCGAGCGCGAGCTCGCGATCGGGTTCCGTCTCATCGGCATCCAGGACGTCTTCGAGGTCACGACGGAGAACTCGGCCCGAGAGTTCCTCCGCCTGCTCGCGAGCGACGAGTACAGTCTGGTCGTCGCGAGCCAGACGATCCGCTCCCGACTGACGGAGAGCCAACGCGCCCACGCGGATGCGTCGCTCCACCCGCTCGTGGTTTTCGTCCCGACTCCGGGAGCTCCGACGGCCGAGACCGAAGGGATCGAGTCGCTCGCGAAGCGCGTGCTCGGAATCTCGCTTTCCATTCCTCACTGAGCAAGACGCAGGGAGAAGAACGATGGGAGTAGTGGCAAGGGTCTCCGGTCCGGTCGTTATCGCCGAGGGCCTCGAGGGCGCGAAGATGTTCGACGTGGTCCGCGTCGGCTCGCAGGGGCTGGTCGGAGAGATCATCCGGCTGGTCGAGAAGACCGCCACGGTCCAGGTCTACGAGGATACGACGGGCGTTCGCCCGGGGGACCCGGTGGAGAACACGGGACAGGCGCTCTCGGTCGAGCTCGGGCCCGGCCTGTTGAAGTCGATCTACGACGGGGTCCAGCGTCCTTTGGACGTCCTGCAGAAGAGCCTCGGGGATTTCATCACCCGCGGATTCGTCGCTCCGCCGCTCGATGAGACGAAGAAGTGGGAGTTCACACCGACCGCCAAGGCGGGCGACCGCGTCCGGGCCGGCGCGGTGCTCGGCACCGTCCAGGAGACGCCGCTCATCCTGCACAAGATCATGGTCCCCATCGGAGTCGAAGGGACGATCGAGTCGCTGAAGAGTGGGTCGTTCACGATCCGCGAAGAGATCGGCTCGCTCGCGACGGACGGCGGCAAGGTGCCGCTCTACCTCAGCCAGAGATGGGTCGTCCGCGTTCCTCGGCCGGTCAGCCGCAAGCTCCCGCCGAGCATCCCGCTCGTCACCGGCCAGCGCGTCATCGACTCGTTCTTCCCGGTCGCCAAGGGAGGCTCGGCGTGCATCCCGGGACCGTTCGGATCGGGAAAGTGCGTCGCGGGAGAGACCCCGGTGCTCCTGCGCAGCGGGGAGGTCCTCACCATGGAGGAGCTCTACGACCGCGCGAGGGCGGACGGGGAGGTTTCCGCCGAAGGGTCCGAGGAATGGATCCGCGCGAGGGAACCGATCCCCCTCTACTCGTTCGTCGGCGATCGGCTCGTACCGAGCGAAAGCCGGACCTTCTACAAGGGAAAGAGCGATTCGCTCGTCCGGATCC
>JAJYUO010000181.1:2177-2580 GCA_021792485.1 Thermoplasmata archaeon | reverse complement strand
GTCCAGATGGTCCGTGGCGCCGGCGCGATCCGGGTCGATGTTCGGATTGGCTGCCCGCCGATCCGAGCCCCGTGCTACTTCGGCATCGACATGAAGGACCGAAAGCAACTTGCCGCGGCGGGCCGCACCCCGGACGAGGTCGCTCAGCTGGTCGGGGCCGACAGCGTCCACTACCTCTCCATCGATGGACTCGTCCGCTCGATCGGCTTCCGATCCGAGGAGTTGTGCCTCGGTTGCATCACGGGCAGCTACCCGGTTGAGGTCCCCGAGGAGCGGCATCGGTTCCAGCGCTCCCTCGAGGAGTTCTAAGGCGGTGACCCCCGCGATCCTGATCGGCCGGGGCAGCCGGGTGTACCTCGTCCGCGACCCTCCATCGCCGGTGGTCGGTCTTCCGATCCAGGGT
>JAJYUO010000181.1:0-2167 GCA_021792485.1 Thermoplasmata archaeon | reverse complement strand
CCGGCCGAACGCGCGCGCCAGATCCGCGGCGCGGACGATCTCCGCGTCGATGCTCCGGGCGATCCCCGCGTTCTCGGCGATCGGTCGCAGCCGATCGCCGCTGAAACCCCCGCGTTGCGGCGCCTGGCGACCGGATGGGGCTGTCCCGCCCGGATCGCCACCCTCGAAGAGATCCGGGATGCTCTGCCCCGCCTTCCCGAGGGTGCGGCCACGGAGGATCGCGAGATCGCCTTGGCCTCCGCCCGGCAGGCCCTCGCCGAGGCGATGCGGGATCCGACCGAGGTGCTCCTCGCCCTCGCGCGAGAGGAAGAACGGCTGGAACGGCTGCTCGGCCGGGAACGGAACGCCGTGGCGGAGATCGCCGGCTCCGATGCTCCCGATCTGGAGGCATACGTAGAGGAGGCCGGACGGTTCGTTGCCCGGTTCGAACAGCATCACGCGGAGCTGGAAGCGCGTCTGGAATCCATGGCCCGGGAGCTCGCACCGATCCTCAGCGAACTCACCGGACCGAAGGTCGCCGCGCGCCTGATCGCTCGCGCGGGAAGCCTAGGCGTACTGGCGCGCATGCCGGCGTCTCGGCTCCAGTTGCTCGGAGCCCGCCGGCGACCCGGCCCGGGTCGGGGACCTCGGTACGGGGTCCTCTATCGAGCCTATCGAATGGAGGACCTCCCGCTCGCGCACCGCGGAGCGTACGCCCGTAGCCTCGCTGCTCTCGCAGTCATCGCGGCTCGCCTGGATGCGGGGCACGCCTCCGCCGACCGAGCCCTCCCCTTGATCGCGCGACGCGACCGCCGCATCGGCGCCCTTCAGCGGAGCGGGCGATGAGTCCGGCTCGGCTCGTCCACGAACGACGAGAGGATCGCGGGACCTGGTGGACCCGAACGGTGGGAACGCCGCCCTCCGTGTACGGAGAGCGCTGGATCGAGCGGGGCTCCGGCCTCTTACGCTCGTGGGATCCGAGCCGAAGCAAGCTCGCCGCGGCCCTCGAAGCCGGATGGACCGGCGCGCTCCCCGACGAAGGGGAGCGATGGCTCTACCTGGGAGCCTCGACGGGGACCACGGCCTCGCACGTCGCCGACCTCGTCGGCGACGCCGGCGCGCTCTTCGCCGTCGAGCGTAGCCCCCGGGCGTTCCGCCGCCTCCTCGGATGGGCCGACCGATGGCCGAACGTCCTGCCGATCCTCGCCGACGCGCGGACCCCGGTCGCGTACGCCCAGCTCGTCCCGCGGGTCGATGGGATCTACACGGACATCGCGCAGCCCGACCAGGTCGACATCGCCCTCGACAACGCTCGGCGGCGCCTGCGCGACGGAGGCGCGTTCCTGATCGCGCTCAAGACGGCGAGCATGGGGCGGGATGCTTCGGCTCCCGTGCACCTAGAGCGGGCGTTCGCGAGCCTCGAGCGGTACTTCGATCTCGATGAGCCGCTCCGGTTGAGCCGCTGGCACCGCGGGCACTACCTCATCGGGGGACGCACCCGCCCGGGTCGGTGGGCCCTGGGGCCGGCGCTCACAGGGCCGCCCGGGCGCCCCGAGCGACCACGATCGTCACCACGTCCTCATCGCGCAACCGGTGATCCCGACCGACGGTCTGACCGGGAAAGCGGGCGCTCGGGCCCCAGACCTGGGCGGCACGGAACGCGAGCCGGAGATCGACCGGCAGCCGGTCGAGCAGGTTCGAAACCGTCGACCCTTCCCGAAGGATGACGGGCTCGTCGCGATCGGGGGGTCGACCCGGCGGCTTGACGTACACGCGAAGGAACCGTAGCGCGGTCCCCATCGCGACGACGAGATCCTCGAGCCCCTCGCGGTTGCGCGCGGATACGAACACCGGCTCGTAGGGTCGGAGGTCGGCCCGCAGTCGCTCGCGCTCCGGGGGCGAAAGCAACTCGCTCTTGTTCACCGCGAGGATCGCGGGAATGTAGACGCGATTGCCGGCCAGGGCGTCGATCAGCTGGTCGGCGGTCGCGTCCTCGCGGAAGACGATGGAGCCGTTGTGAAGGCCGAACTCGCGCGCGATGTCGACCGCGAGCCCGCCGGCCAGGTGGGTGAGCTTGACGGTGCTCGCGACGGTGAGGCCTCCGCGCTCGGCCCGAGTGACCACGATCTTCGGAGGGCGTCCGTTCAGGCGGACGCCGCTCGATTCGAGCTCCTGGATGAGCGCCCGA
>JAJYUO010000180.1 GCA_021792485.1 Thermoplasmata archaeon | reverse complement strand
TAGAAGCCGACCCCGAGAGGAGCCGGAGCGTTCGGGTACGGGTACGTCGGCACGATGTGCCCACCGGTCAGCGTGGTGGGTGCGGCGGGCTCGTAGAGGTTCGGAGGGAAGAGGGCGCTGGAAGGGATTCCCGAGGCTTCGGCCGAGGAGAGATCGCTTGCGACTGCGGTTGCTTTCGCCTGATCGATCGCCAACGTGCCCTCCCAGACGCCGCTCGGGCTCAGCTCCTTTTCAACGGCTGAGGGGGAGGTGGTGGTGTACACGCCGGCCGGTGCACCCAAAGTACTGATGGCCACACCGCCCGATGTGGAAGAGGTGGGTGCCGCCCCGGGGATCGTGGCGACCGTTGCGGGCGAGGATCCCAACGCCCCAAAGACTGCGATCGACGACCCGATCATCACCAGCGCGAGGAGAACAGCGCCTACCGTTGCCCGTCGGACTCCGTGCATCGCGCGTTCCATGGCTTCGACGCTGAAAAGGGTTGCGAAATCCGAAGCCGAAATCGAACCTCGCCGAGCAATCGCCCTCGATCGTGTACCCTGTCGACCGGGTTTTGCTCGGTCCGCCCGGCAGCGTAGGAGCCGGATGAGTCGACCCGGATCGGGCGGCGGGCTTCTCGCCGCCCTCCGCACCTTTCCCCGGCAACGGCGAGCGTTTCCCGACCACGCGATCCTCCGTCCCGCGGAACGGAACGCGCCGGGAGCTTTTCCGTGGCCGCCAGAGCCGGTCGGCGGCCGACCACCCGCAGTGAAGGCGCGGCGCTCCGAAGCTCGGATCGCGCCTCGGAAAGGGCGAGGAAAACCGCTGGCGCCACGCCCTTTAGGGCGCGAAGGAAGCTGGATCTCAGCCGACCGGCCGAGCGATCTCGGATCGGGCCCACGCCGCAATCGCCCACTCGGCATAGGGGATCCCGAACTCGGTCCGGCTCGTGGCCGCGAACGGCGCGGGCACCGACCCCGTCGGCCGGAAAAGGAGGGCCACGCTCGCCACGTTGCGAAACAGGATGGCGGTGCCGGTAAAGTTCACGGTCAGGTTCCCGTTCGCCGGCACGCCGACGTACCCGGAAGGAGCGATCAGCGTGAACGAGTAGGTCCCGTTCGGGACGAGGAAGATGAGGACGGTGCCCGTCGTCGTCTGCGACTGCCCGTTGAGCGTGACGCCCCAGACGGTCCCGTTCGGGAGGGGGTAGAGGCCGAACAGTTGGGCCACGAACTGGGAGAAGACGACGTAGTGCAGCGACGGGTTGGAGGTGAAGCTGATCGCGATCGTGAGTGGGGCCCCGTCCAAGGAGAACCCGCCGGCGGCGGGGGAGGCGAAGTAGCTTTGCCCGGTCGTCGAGTTCCCAGCTTCGAGGACCTCCCAGGAGTAGTTGCCGTTCGGCAACGCCAGCGTCAGGGTCGACGACGACGAGAAGTTCGAGGTCGCGCGGCCCGAGGGACCTGCCGTGAACGCGTAGATGAACCAGAACCCTCCGCTGGGGAGCCCGGTCTCCTGGAACGTAACAACGGCGGTCTTCGCGAAGTAGACGGTGATGACGACCCCGCTTCCGTTGATGGTGAGCGAGCCCGAGGGGTTCGTGGGGACGTACAGCGTCGAGCGGTTCGTCACGTACGCACTCCACTCGACGTATCCGTTGTAGAGGCTGAAGCTGATCGATGCGGGAGCCGTGGCCGACTTCGTGGCGGGGACCTGGGGAACGTAGACCGACCAGTTCCACCCCGAGGGGAGACCGACCTCGCGGAACGTCAGGGTGTAGGTGCTCGCGACCGAGAAGGAGACCGTCACCGACGTCGCCGCGCCCCGGACGCTGACCGTGCCATTGACGGGAGAGGCCTGATAGCCGCTGGGAGGAGCGACGGTGAACGGATAGATCCCGTTCGCCACGGTGAAGTTGATGTCGCCGCCCACGGAGGAGTTGAACGAGCCGTTCAGGTCGACGCTCCAACTGCCGCCGGCGGGGAGACCCTTCGGGACGAAGCTCACGAGGTGGGTGGGTCCGAACGGGATCTCGACCGTCAGGCCCCGGCCGTTGACGAAGACCACGCCGCTCGCGTTGGCTTCGGGACCGTAGCCGGCCGCGCTCGTGCTCACGTCGCTGAAGAAATACGAACCGTTCGAGACGCTCGCCGCGAGTGGGGCCCCCGCCGAGCCGGAGAGGCTGGTCCCGTTGAAGACGAGACCCCATGTCGAGCCGGCAGGAAGCCCCGACTCCACGAAGGTCACCGGAAAGTGCACGCTATAGAGCAGCGAGAAGACGACCGAGAGATGGACCGGTGCGGTGCCGACCGAGAGGTTGCCGATCGAGGGACTGACGGAATAGTACGGATCGGTTGTGCTGATCGAGAAGACGTAATGGGTCGTACCCGGGGCGCTGAACTCGATGGTCGATCCTTGGCCCGAGACTCCGATGTAGGAGAAGACGAGGGTCGGAGTGGTCGAGCTGAGGTTGGTGAGCGTCGCCGACCAGCTCTCGTTGCCGGGAAGGCCGGTCTGGGTGAACGTCACGGGATACTGGGCACCGCTGTAGCTCGTCGTGAAGGTGATCGACACGGAGGCCGCCGCCCCGCGGACCGTGACCGACCCGCTCGAGG
>JAJYUO010000179.1 GCA_021792485.1 Thermoplasmata archaeon | reverse complement strand
TCTCCTCGATGCGGGAGACGAGAGTCTCGCGCGTCGCTTTCTCTTCCGGCATGGATCGTCTACTCTCCCCCGAACTCGCCGCCCTCTTCGGGCGCGCCCACGTCCTCGGTCTCCTCTTCTTCGGTCTCCTCTTCGGCCTGGGCCTCGGCCTGAAGATCCATCTCTTCCTCGGTGACCGGAGGCTGTCCGGCGCCACCGGCTCCGCCGCCCTCTCCCAAGCTCGGGCGGATCCGACGTCCGAGCGCGCGGGCGAGGGTCTCGTCGACCGCGACCGCGTGCCCTTGGTAGGAACGCGTGGGGTCGATCCCGTCCTCGCCGTACTGGTATTCGATGACCGTGCCCGCCGTGTTCCGGACCGTGCCGTCCTCCACAACCTTGAGGTCCTCGAGGGCGTTGATGAGGCGGCGCTGCATGTACCCGGACCGGCTCGTGCGGACGGCCGTGTCCACCAGCGATTCCCGGCCCCCCATCGAGTGGAAGAAGTACTCCGTGGGCGAAAGCCCGTGCTTGTAGTTCGAGCTCACGAACCCGCGTGAGTCGGCACCGAGGTCTCCGCGCGCGAAGTGCGGAAGCGTCCGGTCGTAGTACCCCCGCAGCAGGCGCTCGCCGCGGACCGACTGCTGACCGACGGCGCCGGCCATCTGCGTGAGGTTCAGCATCGAGCCCCGGGCGCCGGACTTCGCGAGGATTACCGCGGGGTTCTCCAGGCCGAGATAGCGGCCGGCGATCTCCCCGGCCTGGTCACGGGCCATGCCGAGCTCGCGGCGAACCATGACCTCGAGCGTCTCGGCGAGGGACCGGCCGGGCATCTGCTCGAGCTCCCCGTTCTTGTACTGCGTCACCAGCTCGTTGACCTTGACGCGCGCGGATTCCAGCGCCTTCGCGATCTCCTTCTGCGCTCCCTCAGGTACGTCCTCGTCGTCGATGCCGGTCGAGAGCCCCTTCAGACCGATCGCCGTGATCGCGAGCCGGCTCATCTCGTCCAAGAACTGACGCGCTCGCGCCATGCCGTAGTTGCGGGCGATCGCGTCCAAGATCGCGCCCTTCTCAAAGGCGATCGCCTTCTTGTCGATCGTGCCGGCCTTGAGGACGCCGTTCTCGATGACGACGGTGGAATCGGCCTTGTTTCCCGGCGACGCGTCGTCCCCTTTCGACCAGATGTTCGAACGGAACTCGATCGTGAGATCCCGCGGAAGCGTCAGGCTGAACAACTGCTTGCCCGTCCAGTACGGGTGGCCTTCCCTGTCGGTCCCGGCGGGCGGGGGCATGGCGTAATTCAGCTTCGACAAAAGGTAGGCGACCTCGCTCATCGTGAACGTCGGGTTCTGGTACGTCAGCAGGAACGCCGCCGTGATGTGGTCGTGCAGCATCCCGATGATCGGCCCGCCGTAGCGAGGCGAGAGGATGTGCTCCTCCACCTTCATCAGGACCTTCGCCTCGGCCCTCGCCTCCTGGCTCTGGAGGACGTGAAGGTTCATCTCGTCGCCATCGAAGTCGGCGTTGTACGGCGGGCAGTCGCACAGGTTGAAACGGAACGTCTTGTTCGGCAGGATCCGGACAAAGTGCGCCATCATGCTCATCCGGTGCAGGCTCGGCTGCCGGTTGAACAGCACGATGTCGCCGTCGACGAGCTGGCGCTCGACGATGCAGCCGGGCGTCACGAGTTCGGCGCATGCGTCGGCGTTCTTCTCCATGACCTTGATCCGCTGGCCATCTTCGCGGACGAGGTAGTTGACGCCGCACCGGTAGCGGCCTTCCTCGCTCGGGGGCGGACTCGGACCCCGGCGGACCAGCCCTTTCGCGACCTCGGCGTTGTGCGCGGTCACCTCGAGCGGGACCGTGAGGCCCCGGGCGACCTCCATGGGAATGCCGACCTCGTTGATCGAGAGGAGCGGGTCCGGGCTGATGACCGTGCGCGCCGAAAAGTTCACGCGCTTTCCCGACAGGTTCGAGCGGAATCGGCCGTCTTTCCCCTTGAGGCGCTGCGCGAGGGTCTTGAGCGGGCGGCCCGAACGGTGCCGCGCCGGAGGGATACCGCTCGTCTGGTTGTCGAAGTACGTCGTGATATGGTACTGCAGGAGCTCCCACAGGTCCTCGACAACCAGCTGAGGCGCGCCCATGTCCCGGTTCTCGCGCAGGCGCTGGTTGATCCGCAGCACGTCGACGAGCTTGTGGGTCAGATCGTCCTCGCTGCGTTCGCCGCTCTCCAAGGTGATCGAAGGACGGACCTGGACCGGGGGGACCGGCAGCACGGTGAGCACCATCCACTCCGGGCGGCCGAACTTCGGGTTGAGCCCGAGTTCGCGCACGTCCGCGTCCGGGATCCGCTCGAGGCGGGCGCGCACTTCCTTTGGGGTGATCTTGTGGCCGTTCTCGCGGAAGGTCGTCGGCTTGTCCAGCAGGATCCGCTGCTGGACCTCATGACAGTACGGGCAGGCGCGCTCCTCCTTCGGTTCGCGAGCGCGCGGCGCTCCGTCCTCGGCCTCGGCCGAGCTCTCGCCGCGGCTCGATGGCACGTCGGGAAGGCGTCGGCCGCAGGCGCGGCACGTCGACTGGAGGAGGCGCTTGATCTCCTTCGCGTAGCCGACATGGATCACCGGCATCGCGAGCTCGATGATCC
>JAJYUO010000178.1 GCA_021792485.1 Thermoplasmata archaeon | reverse complement strand
TGACCAACGACAGCGCGAGTCCGAGCTTCTGCTTCTGCCCACCGCTCAACGTGTCGAAGCGAGCGTTGGCCTTGTCCGCGAGCTTCACACGGTCCAGCAGGGCGACCGGATCCGGGTCCGTTCCGAACAAGGCGCCGTAGTACTCGATCGACTCACGGGGCGTGATCTTCTCAAAGAAACGAAAATCCTGAGGGATTACTCCGATCTGCCGGTGGAGTGGGCGGCCCTCGCTCCACGGGTCCATGCCGAGCACTTGGACGATCCCTCTCGAGCGGGCGCGCAGTCCTTCGAGAATCTCGGTCGTCGTGGTCTTTCCGGCCCCGTTCGGGCCCAGGAAGGCGAACACACTTCCAGCCGGTACTCGGAAGCTAACGTCATCGACCGCAGCGAGGCTCCCGTAGTTCTTGGTCAGCCCCTCGACCGCGATCGCATCGGTCATGGCAGGACCGAGCGCTTCCCTTGTATCAAGTCTACAGTGCGGAGTTCGGTGCGCGGGCGTGCTCCCCAGGCCGGGACGGAGGTCCCGGCCTCGGGAACGGAGGGGGTGCAGGCACGTTCGGCGCAGCCCGGCGCGGCATCGGCCACGGTCCGTGGACCGTCTCGTGCACCCGCTCGGCCGGAATCGGGGTCGTGAACCGGTCTCGGCTCCAGAGCCCCCGACCACCCCTTCGCTGCACGACTGCTCTATCGTCGGGCGAGTACTTAGACAATGAAACGTTACAATCGTTTATCTCGTGCCATCCGGCGGACCGCGCGAGCTCCCGAAGAGAACGAGGGCGACCCGGCCCTGTTCCGTGAGATGTACTCGGCCGCGTGGCCCGCCGGAATCGATACGCACGAATCCCCACCTCCGTTCCAGGGGCTCAAGACGACGTCGCAAGCGCCCATGGCGGGCCTGCGGGGATGTCGGCGCTCCCCCTTCCAGCGGGCGGTCCAGCCCGAGCTCCCGGATCAGTTCGTGCTTGCGGAGCGTGCCCCCTCGCCGCCGGAGCGCTTCGAGCACTCCAACGAGTTCCGGCCCGGGCTGACGTAATTCGTACACACCGACCGGATCGACGGTCCGGATCACATCGTTGACGGCTCGAACCTTCGGAGAGCGGTCCGAGTACCATGCCTGGGAAACCCGGACGTAGTACGGCTCCCCTTTCCAGAGCATGCATGCAAGAGTTCCGGCGATGGCCGTGATCTTGGTTCCGGTGGACACGTTCACCTTCAACGGCACGACGCCGTCCTGGTGTCGGTCGAAGCGACGCTCAGCCTCGAAAATCTGCCGATAGACCGCCAGGGCGCCGAAGACATCCCAGATATCGGTCCGGACGACCCGTACTTCCACCGGCCAGGGGGCCAGCCGGAGCCGGCGTTCGACCTCGGCCACGAACGCCGCGGCGTCGTCATGTTCGGAACGCGTCAGAAGGTAGACCCGGTCCGCCCGGTCGGTCGTGATCGGTTCGGTCACCCGCTCGACCTCGAAGCCGACGGCCGCGATGTGCACGCGCGCCCGAGGGTCTCCCAGGGGAAGGCCTGAGATCGGGGTCGACCGCCTCACGCGCGGCACGCGCGACGCACGCCCTTTCGCGGTTTGAAGCTAGAGGTTGCCCGTTCCGCGCGTCGATTACGCACCGTGTAAGAGTCCTCGGCGGACGAAAGCCTATGAGCGCCCCGTCCGACTACCGGCGCCGACTAGGCAACGCCTCCATGACCTCCCTTTCCCGACCGGAGTTCCCGCACCCTCCCCTCTTCTTCGAGCCCGTTCCCCCTTCCGCCCGCCTCTCGTCTTCGGCCGCGGATCGCCAGTTCGAAGCCGTCGCGCGGGTCATCGAGGCACTTCCGCGCATCGATGCCATCAACGTGCCGGAACTTCTGGACGAGAACCACGAGGGGCGTCCGTACTACCGCACGTCGGACCCCCGCCTCTACATTCGTCGGATCACCGAGCGCACCGGTCGGCTCGGGATCGTCAACAAGGTCGTCGCGCATCTCACGGATGCCGACCACGTCCGACGATGGGCGGAGGAGACGGTTGCTCTAGGGGTCAACCACGCAGTACTCATTGGCGGCAACTCCCGCTTCATCCCCTATCCGGGTCCCCCGGTCATCATGGCGGACCGGATCTGCAGGCCGGTCTTTTCCGCCGCGGGGGGGCGGATCGGAAACGTCGCGATACCCCAGCGCGTGGGGGAAGCCGACCGGATGCTCGCGAAGACGCGAGCAGGATGCGCATTCTTCACCACCCAGATCATCTACGACGTCGAGCCGACGCTGGCGACCCTCACGGCGTACGGAGAGCGCTGCGCGACGGCCGGGATTGCGCCGGCGCCCGTGCTCCTCAGCCTGGCTCCTCTCGCCGACGAGGCGGACGTCGAGTTTGTTCGCTGGCTCGGCGCGGAAGTACCCCTCTCCGTTGAGGACGAAGTGCTCGCGGCGGCCGAGATCGGGGGGACCGCGGGGGCCGAGGGGTCGACATCGCGGGCGGTCCGGGTATACGAACAGATCCGGCGGGGGTTGGCGACCAAGGCGCCGAAGATTCTCCTGGGCGCCAACGTGGAGCAGATTTCGGCCCGGCACCTGCCGCTCGTAGTCCCGATCCTCGAAGCGATCGCCCGGATCCTGCCCGCCTCCGCT
>JAJYUO010000177.1 GCA_021792485.1 Thermoplasmata archaeon | reverse complement strand
ATGCACCGCCGCCGGGCGGGCCTCGAGCCGCTGCGACGGGGAGCTCCTCCCCACGGTCTACGAGGGCATGATACGGAAATACCTCGCGCTCAGCACGCACCTCGGCGCGGCCGAAGGGGTGCCTCCGTACCTCCGCCAGCGCGTTGAGATCCTGACGCAGTCGCTCGCGACCCTGTTCCCGGGGTCCGACGAACAGACGACGCTCGAGTCGTTCGCCGCACCCTCGGACGCCGGCCCGCCCGACGACAACCCCCAAATACGCGAGCCTCGGTAGCGCGCCCGCGGGCTTGTGGGGTAGTTTGGACTATCCTGTTGGCCTTCGAAGCCAACGACCTGGGTTCGAAATCGCGGGAGATCCCTCGACGAAACTCCCAGCAAGCCCGTTCCACGAGGATCGCCGTCGCAGGACGACGGGATTTAGGGGCGCGTGACCTACGGTAGGCGACCGCCTCATGGAGAGTCCCCCTTTCGATCGCACCGCCGCTTCCTCCGCTCCCCGCGCGTCGCCCGTCGGTCGCGCCCGCGTCGTCGGTCCGTCCGTACCGGGGGCGAACCGCGTGCTGTCGCCGGAGGCGATCCGGTTCGTCGGCGAGCTGGCCGTCCGCTTCGAAGCCCGCCGCCAGGAGCTCCTCGCACGGCGCGCGGAGTTTCACGAGCGCCTCGCCCGCGGGGAACGGCCGTCGTTCCCCGAGGCGACGCGCGCGGTCCGGGAAGGGGAGTGGCGGGTCGCCGCGCCTCCGGCCGAGATCGCCGACCGACGCGTGGAGATCACCGGGCCCACCGACCGTCGGATGGTGATCCACGCGCTCGCCTCCGGCGCGCGAGTCTACATGGCCGACTTCGAGGACGCGCACTCCCCCGTCTGGGCTCGCACGGTCGAGGGGCAGGCGAACCTCATCGACGCGGTTCGGGGAACGATCGAGGACCTCGGACCCGACGGGGTCCGCCTCACTTTAGGGGATCATCCGGCGGTGCTGTTCGTACGTCCTCGCGGATGGCATCTGGACGAACGCCACGTTGCGGTCGACGGCCGGCCGATATCAGCGAGCCTCTTCGACTTCGGGATCTACTTCTTCCACAACGCACGCGAGCTGGTCGCGCGCGGCCACCGCCCATACTTCTATCTGCCCAAGATCGAGCACTTCCCTGAGGCCGAGCTCTGGGACGAGGTATTCCGGTTCAGCGAGGACCGCCTTGGGCTCGCGCGCGGGACGATCCGCGCGACGGCGCTGATCGAGACCCTTCCCGCCGTCTTCGAGGCGGAGGAGATCCTCTACGCCCTGCGCGAGCACTCCGCGGGATTGAACTGCGGCCGCTGGGATTACATCTTCAGTTTCATCAAGCAGTGCCGGGACGACCCGTCGGCGATCTTCCCGGATCGATCCGAGCTTACGATGGACCGGCCGTTCCTGCGCGCCTACGTCCGCCACCTCATACGGGTCTGTCACCGCCGCGGCGCGCACGCGATTGGCGGCATGGCGGCGCAGATCCCGCTCCGGTCGGACCCGGCCGCGAACGAAGCCGCGATCGCCGCGGTCATCGCGGACAAGGAGCGCGAGGTCGCGCTCGGCCACGACGGCACGTGGGTCGCCCACCCGGGGCTCGTGGCGGCCGCGCAACGCGCGTTCGACGCCCGGATGCCCGGACCGAACCAGATCGACCGCCGGCCTCTGCCCGAACGCGTGCGGCCCGACGAGCTCCTCGAGATCCCCGGGGGATCCGTGAGCGAGCTCGGCGTCCGGACGAACGTCCGTGTCGCCGTCCGCTACCTCGAGTCGTGGCTCCGGGGAATCGGGTGCGTCCCGATCGATCACCGCATGGAAGACGCGGCGACGGTCGAGATCGCCCGCGCCCAACTCTGGCAGTGGGCCCACCGGGGAGTTCGTCTCGCTTCCGGCGAAGCGGTCACGGTGCCGTACGTCTCCGCGGCGATCGCGCGGGAAGCCCAGCGACTGCACGAGGAGCGGAGCCGCGATCGGGGACCGACCGCTACGATCGAACCGGCCGCGCAACTGCTCGCACGACTGGTGGCGGATGCCGCGTTCCAAGAGTATTTTACCAACTCGGCGTATGCGATGCTGGAGCCGCCGGTTCCGGTGAATTCCTCATGAAGGACCCGAAGGAGCTCGGGGACGACTGGTCCCGAGCCGCTCGCTGGAAGCGCACGCAGCGCCCGTACCGCCCGGAGGATGTCGCGCGGCTGCGGGGCTCGATCCGGGTCGAGCATACGCTCGCCGACGTCGGCGCGCGCCGGCTCTGGCAGCTGCTCGAGAACGAGGAGTACGTCCCGACCCTCGGGGCGATGAACGGGAGCCAGGCCGTCCAGATGGTGCAGGCCGGCCTGCTCGCCATCTACGCGAGCGGCTGGCAGGTCGCGGCCGACGCGAACGACGCGGGTCAAACGTACCCGGACCAGAGCCTCTACCCGGCGCTCAGCATGCCGACGCTTGTGCGTCGGATCAACAACGCCTTCCGCCGTCAGGACGAAAAGCAGCACGCGTCCGGCTCCGGTTCCATCTACTGGTACGCTCCGATCGTCGCCGACGCCGAGGCGGGGTTCGGCGGTACGCTCAACGTCTTCGAGCTCACGAAGGCGCTGATCGAGGCCGGGGTCGCCGGCCTGCACATC
>JAJYUO010000176.1 GCA_021792485.1 Thermoplasmata archaeon | reverse complement strand
GCATCTGCTTGGCCAGCCGGGAGTCCGCCGCCGCGGACGCCGCCGCCGCCTTGGCGCGGCCGGTGATCTCCTGGTCAAACGCCTCGAAGAGCGAAGCCAAATGGCGCCTCCTCCCATGCCGCAGGCCGTCGAACGCCGCCCGAGGCCGTCCGGACGTTCGATAGCCTCACGACCTCGACGCATCACTACGGGATGCTCGAGTTCCCGTTGCGGCATCCGAACCCTCTCGCCGACCTCGATTTCGACGCGGCCGCCGCCCGCCTCCGCACGGAGACCGGAGCGATCCTGATGGGCGTCGCCACGATCGACGCCGACCGATCCGCCGCCGATCCCGCCTTCCGCGTCACCCTCATCCCTCCGGCGGGGACGCGGCTCGCGCCCGAGGCGTTCGTTGTGGTCCTCGCGTCGGCCGAGATCCGCGGGAAGGTGGAACGCTTTCTCGGCGTCCCATCCGGTCGGCCCCCCCGTTCCTTGTCCGCCTGAGACACGCTCCCTCGGGGAGGGAGAGGCGCTCCAGCCGTGGAGCACGTCCCCGCGCTCGCGGCCCTCCTCCCGATCCCCGACCGCGAGGTCGGTCCGGGGCCCGCACCGTTCCCAGCGGGTCCCGCGAGGCGGCCGGGATCCATGGTTCCACGGGAGCGGCCCGCCACCTTCCCGACTGGAACCCTCTCTTCGAGGATCCAGGGCGGCGATCGCGGGATCGCGCGGCCGCCGCTTTCGTTGGGGTCCCGAGAGGCGCCGTTTCGGCCCCCGGGTCGGATCCCGGAGGATGTTCGCCAACGTTATCCGCCCCGGTCCGGCATCTCCGCTGGGGAGATAGCACGGGCCATGCCTGCGGCCGGGATACCAAAGCCAAGCGCGCGCGCGATCCTTCGCGGCACCGGAGACGCCTCGGATTCCGACGTGACGATCAGCTCGGTCGCCGACCTCCCGACGCAGTTCGGCGAGTTCCAGGTGATCGCGTTCCACACGCCCGGGCACGGCGGCGAGCACGCCGCGCTGGTCAAAGGGGACGTGCGACGGAGGGCGGACGTGCCCGTGCGGATCCACTCCGAGTGCCTTACCGGCGACGTCTTCGGCTCGCGGCGGTGCGACTGCCGCGAGCAGCTCGAGATCTCCCTCGCCGAGATCCAACGACGCCCCCGGGGGATCCTCCTCTACCTCCGCCAGGAGGGCCGGGGGATCGGGTTCGAGAACAAGATCCGGGCCTACCGACTCCAGGAGCTCGGCCTCGACACGATCGAGGCGAACCAGGCCCTCGGCTTCCGCCCGGACGAGCGCGACTACGAGGTCGCGGCGAGGATGCTCTCCGTCCTCGGGGTCCGCTCGATCGTCCTCATGTCCAACAATCCGGCGAAGATCGACGATCTGAGGCGGCACGGGGTCCGTGTCACGGGCCGCATCCCGATCGTTGTGCGGCCGAACCGATACAACGCGCGCTACCTCGAGACCAAGCGCGTCCGGGCCGGTCACCTGCTCGAGCCGGCCCGGCCGGTCGTCCCGGAGCAGGTCGACTGCCTCACGTGCCCCCCGCCGGAGAAGGAGACGCCCGTCGCTCCCGGCGCCAAGCGCGAGAGGTAAAAGCCCGGCCGCATGCCGGGACGTGGCCGCGTTCTCGGTCGGCGCGCTGATCCTCGCGCTCGTCGTCACGCTGATCGAGTACACCGAGGTCGTCGTCCTCATCTACGCGCTCGGCGCGGAGCGGGGAACGCTCCGCTACGCGTCGATCGGCGCCGCGGTGGGGAGCGGGGTGATCGCCGCGATCGCGATCGGAGCCGGGCGCGCGCTCGTCGCCCTTCCCTCAAGCGAGCTCTTGGGCGCCTCCGCGATCGTCCTCTTCGCCTTCGGGGCGTTCCTGTTCCGCAGCACGTTGCGCACCTACCGTCGCGCGCGAGCCCCTCCGTCCTCCGCCGGCCCGAAGATCGCGCCCCCCGTCCACTTCGCCGGAGGGTTCACGGTCGGCGCGATCGAGACGACGGAGGCGGTCGCGGTCCTCCTCCCGCTCGCCGCCGGCGGTCAGTATCTGGCGGCGGTCGCCGGAGCGCTTGCCGCCGCGGTCGGCCTCGCTATCGCGGTGGCGCTCGTCCACGAGCGCATCCGCCGGATCAAGACCCCCTGGCTCAAGCTCGGCGCGACGTCGCTGATCTTCTCGTTCGCGACGTTCTGGGCCGGCGAGGCCCTGCGCGTGCCGTGGCTCTACGGCGAGATCTCTCTGATCCCGCTCTTCGTCGTGGCGCTTCTCGCGGTCCGGGGAGCGATCGGCGTGGGGCTTCGAGCGCCCCGCGCGGCCGCGGCATAGCCGGCGCCGGGGCCGTCCCCGAACGCTCAAGCACCGGCTCCGCATGGAGCGGGATCGGAGCCGTGGAGCTCTTCCTCGTCCGTCACGGCCCGGCCGTGGCCCGCAATCCCGCCCGCTGGCCGGACGACTCCGAGCGACCCCTCTCCGCCGTCGGGATCCGGGAGACCCGGGCGGCCGCGGCGGCGTTCTCCGCGGAGGTCGAAGAGGTCGATCGCATCGCGACCAGTCCGTTCCGCCGGGCCGTCCGCACGGCCGAGATCTGGGCCGAAGCGTTCGATCCGCCGACGCGCGTCGCCCCATGGCCCGAGCTCGGCCTGGAGGGGGGCGGGCCGTTCTCGCTGATCGCCCGCTTCCCCG
>JAJYUO010000013.1 GCA_021792485.1 Thermoplasmata archaeon | reverse complement strand
GATCCTGATCCTGCTTTCGATCGGCGGCGGGGGGATATGTCGGTCGCCCCGCCCTTCCCCACTCTTTCCTCTCGGGAACCAGCCGTGCGGTCGATGCGGTCGTCAATCTTCGAGGTCGAAGTAGACACCAGAGTGTAATCCACACGTTGATCACCGGCCCGAAAACGTCGACCCGAGGGTTTCGGACGATCGCGAGCCTTGCGTGGTTAAGGCGCCGTTTTCTGGCGCAATCGAAGCCCCCCGTCACCAAATAGGGCGGGCCTCTTCTCCTGGCCCGTTCTACCAGGACCGAACTCCTTGGTCTGCACTCGATGAATCCACAGATGAGCTAGGACGCTCGGCTTGTTCTGGTAACGACCTAGCCCGCGGAGTCGGCTTTGAGCGGGGCCTTCGGCATGTCCAGGATCGCCAACTCATTCCCTTATGGATCTCGTACCTTCGCCAGTCGACCGATCGGGATATCGAACGGCGCAACCACCACCGTTCCACCAGCTTCCACGAACTCGCGGCCCGTGGCATCGGCAGATTCGACCAGCAGGTCAGTCTCCGGAGTTCCGGACTCCTGCACAAGGACGAACTCGGTCTCGCCGTCACTCATTTTGAACGCCACCGACGCGTTGCCTCTCCGCCGTGCCCCGCCAATCCAAGTCGGTTGCGATAGAAACGAAGCCCTGCCTCCATCGGGAATCCGAAGCAGGACACAGTCGACCTTCCGAAACATGCGATCGTAATGCCCCGGTCTTATACGAGAGAGCCGCCGCGCCGTTGCGGGCCGAGAATATCGGTAGATTCAATCCGCCGGGAGGAACAGCCCCATAGTGCCGGGATCGACGTGCTGCCTAAGATCTCGGCGCCGTTCCCTTCGTCGCCAGTTTCAACCGGTGCTTTGAAGCCGGATAGCGGTTCTCGACGGACCGGACTTTACGCTCCGCTATTTGGTTTCACGAGCGACGGTCGGCGAGCGGTTCCGCTTGACAATCCAGAAACTACCTTACGAAGGCGACGCAGTCCGGCCTCAACCTTCTCGTAGCCTGCCTCGCTTTCCAGGTACTCCCAATCGAGGTCTCCTAGGCGAGCGAGTTCTACCGCCTGACGGAAGAGTTCCCGCTCGGCCTCCCTCTCGGCGCGTACCAATCGACGGATAACCAGAGGTTCCGGGGCGCTCAGGAGGAGCTCTCCGTAGGGTGTCCGCATACGCCGGGGAGAGAGTCCTGACCTATCGGCGGCCCCTACGATATCCACGAGGCCCACGGACCGGTGAGTCCAGTAGAGTCGGTGACTCCTTCCCGTTACGGTAGTGAAGCGCCATCGTCGCAGAGCATCCTCGATTCGCGACCGGCTCCCGACCAGATCCACATCTTGCGACACATAGGCATCCGAGGAAAGGTAAATCTCAATCGCGGATCCTCCCACGATCTCGACGTCCCGTCCGGCCTCCTTCCGAAGGAGGGCACCGAACCAGGCGAGTCGTTCGTCGGCTCTCCGAGCCCGCGAAATCGCTCGGCCGAACTCAAGAGCGTCCATGCCTCGACCTCGGTCGCATCCCATGCCGAGCCAACAAGCTGTCCTTCTCGGCGCGACGCTCGGCTTCTTTCCGGTGGAGTTCGTCCCGCAAAAAGCGACGGAGAGTGTCGTTCGTCAAGGTCCAGCCCTCAGGGGATCGGCGTACCACGTCGGGTTGGAGTGCCCTAAAGATCGTCAGGACCTGGATTGGCTGGGCGCCGATCACCTTTGCGACCCGGTAGGCGGAGAGGGGAGCAGAGGTCGCGGAGAGCGTCTCCAACGCGCTGGCTCGGACCGAACTGCCGAAGAGGTACTCCAGCCGCATCACAGGTGCATGTCATATAGATATAATATGTGTTTCGTATAATGATTCAAACCCGGTTCCCCACGGAGTCCCTCTCTCCCGTCGATTTTCAAAGCCCCAATCCAGCCCCTTCTCGCCGTCGCGACCTATGGCCGTTACGGCCGGGTGTATTCCCGGCCAAGGGTAGGAACTGAGCGGCCAATAGAGGGGAGAGGTTGTCCCGCACGCTCCAAATTGCGGTGGAACGTTTTCCGCACTCCAGAGGGTCTATCGGGGTGAACGCTGACCAACTCGCGGAGGGGTTCGACGCAAGTGCCGGTGAAAGACATAGGATTTCGTCGGCTCGAGTGGGTCGGCTCACCATGTTTAGATCTGGGCCGAGCGTTGTGTGGTCAAGGCGGACCCAGTGAGTTCGTCCTTGACCTTAGGATGAGATAGGCAAAGGCCGGCTCGCGCACGGGTCGGGGTGAGTCAGGACTTGCCCAGGGGCGCACCGCACGAGAGACACCGCTGAGCAGTCTGGTCGACCAAGGCACCGCAGAAGTGGCAAGGAACATTAACGATCTCGCGCGTCACAACTTCTCTCTCCCGAATGGCGGGCGCTCCAGTCGGCCGCTCGCTCAAGCCGAGCTGGCGCATGCGACGCGATCGAGCCAGAGCGATCTCATCCGGAACGGCAGGAATCGACGTGGAGAACCAGCTCAGTCCCGGGCCCGCGACATAGAGTTCTTGGTCATCCCACGAATCTCCCGCTACCGTGGGTTCGGCGATGGTTTCCGGGTCTCGTGACTCGACAAGAACGTACGTGCGCTTTCGAAATCCTGCCTTCTGAACATCGATCAGAACGAAGCGCTGGTCGGTCGACAGGACGATGTAGCCCCGTTCACCCACCCCCATCGTCGGCCAGGCGTTGACGAGAGTTTCTCCTCCACGCAATCGAGCGGACTGCAATGCTGCCGGGTCAACCTGCTCCGTGTGGCCGGGCATCGGCGTACAGTTATTTCGCCTTACCTCGCATCGCACCCGCAGGAGGGGTCGCGGCCCTCGAATTCGAGCCGTGCGTCCGGCAAGCTTCCGAGCCTTGCGTGCAGGCGACTGCCCACACGTTATCCTGCACGATTCGGAGTGGGGGGGCTCTCCCTCCGAACGTTGGGCAGATCCGCTCGATGAGCGTGGACGCGAGAGGGTTCGCGAAACGAGTTTCCAGCGCCGGAACCCCCTTGATGGGTTCTTGGTGGTTCCCACTCGGGAAGGGGCCTCCCCACCCATCAACCGATTCTCACATACTACCTGCTGTCGCTATCGGGTCGCCCTCATCCTATGACCGGTGCGTCCGTTTCCCGCGAGATACGAATCATTGACTCGACGAGCTCCACGGCCGAGCGTTGGATCTCGAGCACGGTTGGCTCGAGGAACTCCTTCGTCACGCGGATTGCCGTCGCCTCGGCGATGGCGCCCGCCTCCTTTCGTTGGCCGTTTCGCACCGCGTCGACCGTGACATTCTGGACCGACAAGCTTGCGAGAACGTACGCCCGGTCGAGCGCCTTCGGCTCACCCTCGGCGCGGCAGAACTGCACCCACTCGACCGCCGGCACCGGTCGGGTGGCCACCCCGCCGGGGCCGCCCGGCGTGCTTCGATGCGGCGTCGTCGCCCCTTCGCGGGAGACCCGTGCCGAGATTGTGCGCTCACCACCCGGAGGGCCCCCCTCGATCCCGAAGCGAAGGGCGTCCCCCGGCGCCTGGATCCCGCTACGCTCTAGACTCGCCGTGATCGCCCTCGAGACTCCCTTCTCGGTACCGTCCAGCATCGCAGCGAAGGCGGAGTACCTCGTCGCCCGATCATTTGCTTCTCGCCGAAGCTCCCGGGTGGGCAGCTGGGGCACGGCGGCTCCGATCCGGCGCGCTTCTCGCCGGGCGGCGCTCGCCCCAACCCGAAGGGACTCCCTCGGGCGGAGATGCGTCGTGGGCGGTCGCGAAATCCCCGGGGATCGTCGCTGGGGCAGGCAGCGCATCTCTCCGAAATCCGGGAGCGCCAGCCGATCGACTTCTTCCTCGAAACGCCCGGACGCGTTCAGCCGGACCCACGCCCACTCGCGGGAACCCGACGCCCAGGCGAGGACGAGCTCCCGGAGACGCCGCTCCGTACCGCCGTCCGAGGTCCCTCGGGTCCCGGGAAGTTGCGAGAGGAGCGGTCCGATCAGCCGCTCGGCTTCGAGCCGTTCGAGCCTCTCCCACCAGCTTCGGAGGAAGCCGGCAATCGTCGGGCTGACGCACTCAGGGAGCCGCCGAGGATCGCTCCAACTGTCCTGCCACGAGTACATCAGCTCCCCGATGCACCAGGCGCTCTCCTCCTGTCGGCCGCGGGCGCACCGATGCATCTGATCGCCCCCGAGCTCCCGGCCCCGATACTGGGTTCGGAATCGCCAGTGCCGGATGGCATGGAGATACGCGTACAGCCAGTCGGCTCCGGACACTCGCTCCTCGGGCTCGAGCTCCTCCAGTGCGGCCCACCAAGTGACGCCGGATTTGCGGACGGCAACGAGGATGTACGCCCCCACGCTCAGGTCGTGAAGAGCTTCTACGGTCACGGGGCCGGCCCATGCGCCCGGGCCCCGACGGAGGGACCTCGCCACGAACGGAAAGTGGAGCTTCTCGCGCAGTACCGGACGAAACGCCTTCGCGACAGAGTCCGGCGAGGCACCCCGGGGGGCGACCCGATTCACGAGGTCTTCCAGCGTGGCGACAGGCGGGCGCAACCGGGGCACACCCGACCGACGGACCGGAGAGAGATAACGGCCGTGCGCCATCCGAACGCGACGGCCGCCTCCCGCGCGGGAATCGACTCGGTCGGCCATCGATTCCGGCGGAGTCAATAGAAACAGACCCCCGTCTGCGCTCCGGTCTGCGGTGTCCCCCCTCCCCCTCGGCTCGCTCCTCCCGGGGTGAGCGCTTCTTCGGCACCTTCTAGACCCTTTCAAGACCTCTAGCAAGAGCGGGCTTTCGTCCCGGGAGGGACGCCTCAAGCTCCTCGCTCCGTTCCGTCGCGGCCCAACCAAGGAGGGGCACCAATGCGACTCGGAGAGACCCGCCCCTCCTAGTAAGGCGGTACGCAAGGCGGTACGCGGTGCGAACCGGAACCTCTGCGAATGTGTTTCGCGTCACCAGATTGAGACGCTGGAGCTCCTTGAGTCGTTCAGTGAGCGCCTTGCTGCCCATTCCCTTCATCGCGTCTCGAAGCTCGCTAAACCTCGAGGTACGTCGATTTCCCATGATGCCAATCCGGGGAAGGGCCCACTTCTTGCCCAAGAGGTTGAGCACCCCTCCCGCCGGGTCGATGCAGTACTCCTGGCCGCCCACCTGTATCATGCATGTGATCTCGCGGGCGAACGTTCGCTCTCGTGGACGTGGCCCACATTTCGGTAATGGGCGAGCCCGCTCGAGTCGAACAGATGCACCACCGTCGAGTAAGGGCTTCCGCTGTCCAGAAGGTACTGGACGGTTTCTACGCCCAGTCATGCGTCGAAACCGGGACCCTCCAAACGCCCCAACGCCCGGGGGATCTTGGCCACCGGGCGGGACCGCGGCGTTCGAGATCCTCGGGGCGACTCCTTCCTTCCGATCGCCGCCGGGCCAAGGCTTTTGAAGCATGGCTCGGTCCGAGAACCTTCCAACATGGCCGACCCAGAGGAGATCGAGGTCGTGCTCCCGGACGGTACGCACCTCCGCGTCGCGTCGGGCACTCCCGCCGGCGAGATCCTTCGAAAGTGGAAGCCCGAAAGCGCCCGAGAGTTCCTCGCAGCGACCATGGACGGTCAACCCATCGACCTCGAACGCCCGGTCGCTCGGTCCGCGCGACTCGCTCCGCTAACGTTCGAGGACCGGGCCGGACGCGATATCGTTCAGCACTCCGCCGCCCACCTCGTCGCCAAGGCGCTGCTCGAGGTCGTTCCGGCGGCGCGGCCAACCCACGGCCCCCCGACTGATGAGGGGTTCTACTACGACTTCGACGTCCGGCCCCTGACGCCCGAAGACCTCGACCGTACCCGTGCCCACATCCGCATGTCGGTCGAGGCACGGGAGCCGTTCCATCGTAAGGACGTGAGTCGGTCCGAAGCGGAGTCGATGTTCGCCTCGAATCCCCACAAGCTCCGTTATCTCGCCGCCGCGAAGCCGGGGGAGAGCGTCTCCGTCTACTACACGGGGGACGCGTTCGTCGACCTGTGCCGCGGCCCGCACGTTCCCGATACGAGCTGGTTGGAGGGGACGCACATCCTCGGCCAATCAGCGGTCATCTCCGAGACGACTCCCGGGACACCGACGCTCCAGCGAGTGAGGGGCGTGGCGTTCCCCACGCGCCACCAGCTGGACGAGTACCTCAAGATGCGTCGGGAAGCCGAGGCCCGGGACCATCGCGTCCTGGGACCGCGGCTTGGCCTCTTCACCTTCCTCGATGAGATCCCGGGGTTTCCCGTCTGGCTCCCGAACGGCACCGTCGTGATCCGGGAGCTCGAGCGGTTCGCACGCGAGCGGCTCGCTAAGGACGGATACGTGGAGGTCCGGACGCCGCTTCTCTTTCCGCAATCGGTCTACGAGGAGAGCGGCCACTGGGAGCACTACCGCGAGAACATGTTCCTCTCGGAGATCGACGAACGAACGTTCGGCTGGAAGCCGATGAACTGTCCCGGGGCGATGCTGATCTTTCGTTCGCGCGCGCGCAGCTATCGCGAGCTGCCGTTGCGCCTCGCGGAGTTTGCTCCGCTGCACCGGTACGAAGCGAGCGGAACCCTCCATGGCCTTACGCGGGTACGCGAGCTCGTTCAGGACGACGCGCACCTCTTCGTCACCGAAGACGACGTCGCGGCCGAGATGCGGAAGCTTCTCGATTGGATTCGGGAGGCCTACGCGATCTTCCGGTTGGAATACACCTACGAGCTCTCGACGCGGCCCGCGGGATCGCTCGGAAACGAGGAAGATTGGAGCCGGGCGGAGGCGACGCTCCAGTCGCTGCTCCGGGATACGGGCGTCCCGTACCGAATCTCGGCCGGCGAGGGGGCGTTTTACGGCCCTAAGATCGACATCCACGTCCGGGACAGCCTCGGGCGCGCATGGCAGACCGGAACGATCCAGCTCGATTTCCAGATCCCGCGACGCTTCCATCTCGAGTATCAGGGCGCCGACGGCCAGATGCACACTCCGATCGTAATCCACCGTACGATCCTCGGCACCTGGGAGCGCTTTTTCGGCGTCTTCCTCGAGCACTGTGCCGGCCGGCTCCCGCCGTGGCTCGCCCCGGTGCAAGTTCGCGTCCTCCCGGTCACGGAACTCCAGGCGGCCGCCGCACGAGGGTACGCGGACGAGCTGCTCCGTGAGGGTCTCCGGGCCGAGGTCTCGGACACGAGCGAGACCTTGCCGAAGCGGATCCGGTCGGCCGAGCTCGAGCGCATCCCTTACATGGTCGTGATCGGCGAGAAGGAAGCGGCCGACGGCTCGGTATCCGTTCGGACGCGGGGAGAGAAGGGGGCCCGATCCGCCTCGCGAGCCGAGTTCGCCGCTCACGCCGCTGAGAGGGTGCGCACTCGTGCCTTCGAACCCTAGCGCCCGGAGCGGTCGAGCGGCTTCGGGCCCCGCCGGGCGCGGACCAAAAATTAATGTGCCGACCCGCTACGCCCCGACCCGTCGAACCGGAGTACCATGAGCATCAGCACGGGACAACTGGAGCTGTTGATCGCCCTTGCTTCCCTCCTCGGGCTCGCCTACGCCGCCGTTCAGACCGTACTCGTTCTGCGGGCCGACGAGGGCGACGAGCGCATGAAGGAGATCTCCCGGGCGATCCGCGAGGGAGCGAACGCGTTCCTGCGCCGGGAGTACACGATCGTATTCGAGGCCGCTATCATCCTGGCGGTCGTCATTGCCTTTGCCTTCGGCATCACGGGAATCGGCCCTCGGCTTGCGGTAGGATTCCTGTTCGGAGCGGCCGGCAGCGCTCTGGCCGGAGCGGTCGGAATGTACGTGAGCGTCCGCGCGAACGTCCGCACGGCCGCGAAGGCGCGCAGCGGCGACCTTCCCTCGACGATGGCCTTCGCCTTCCGCGGCGGGTCGGTCACGGGACTGAGCGTAGCGGGCCTCGCCCTGCTCGAGCTCATCGCCTTCTACTGGGCGTTCAACGGCAATGTCCTTGACATGGTCGGGCTGCTCTTCGGCGCCTCTCTCATGAGCCTGTTCGCGCGCGTCGGCGGCGGCATCTACACGAAGGGTGCGGACGTCGGCGCCGACATCGTCGGCAAAGTCGAGGCCGGGATCCCCGAGGACGATCCCCGCAACCCCGCGGTCATCGCCGACAACGTGGGCGACAATGTCGGAGACTGCGCCGGGATGGCGGCCGACCTCTTCGAGACGTACGTCGTCACGGCCGTCAGTGCGATGCTCCTCGCCTACCTTATCGCCAACTACGCGGTCACGCCTTCGGGAACCCTCTTCGCGACCCTGTTCCCGAACGCCATCCTCTTCCCGCTCGCCATCTGCGCGTGGGCGATCGTTGCCACGTTGATCGGGATCGTCTTCGTACGGATGCGCCCCGGTGGGTCGATCATGGGCGGGCTCTATCAGGGGCTCATCGCGACGACGGTCGTCGGAATCGCGGGCTTCGGGGTGCTCGACTACTACCTCATGGGCGCGAACTGGGGGATCTTCGTCGCCGCGGTGCTCGGGCTGGTCGTCATGATCCTGATCGTCGTCGCGACCGACTACTACACGGGGAACTACGGCCCGGTTAAGCGCATCGCGGATGCGTCCCAGTCCGGCGCCGGCCCGACGGTGATCACCGGTCTTTCGGTCGGCCTCCAAGCGACCTGGATCAGCGGGATCGTGATCGTCTCGGCCACGCTCATCTCGTTCACCGCGGTCGGCTGGACGAGCTGGACGACCGCCCCGAACATCGAACTGGGCCTCTACGGTATCGGGATCGCCGCGGCGAGCATGCTCGCGGTGACCGGAATGATCATCTCGATCGACGCCTTCGGCCCGATCACGGACAACGCGGGCGGGATCGCCGAGATGGCGGAGCTCCCCGAGGCGGCCCGCAACGTGACCGACCCGCTCGACGCGGTCGGGAACACGACCAAGGCCGTGACGAAGGGATATGCCGTCGGGTCGGCGGTGCTCGCCGCGCTGGCCCTATTCGCGGCCTACACGTTCGCGACGGCGAGCGCGGCCGGAATCACGTGGACCACGTTCGTGAGCTTCCTCAGCCTGACGAACCCGTTGCTCCTTGCGGGTCTGGTCGTCGGGGCGATCCTACCGTTCTTCTTCACGTCGTTCCTGATGAACGCGGTCGGCGTCGCCGCGCAGTCGATCGTCTTCGAGGTCCGCCGGCAGTTCCGGGAGATCGCCGGGATCCTGGACGGGAAGGCGAAGCCGGAGTACGGCAAGTGCGTCGACCTGGTCACGGTCACCGCGCTGCGGCAGCTCGCGGTTCCGGCGATCATCGCGGTCGCGGTTCCGCTCATCATGGGGTTCGTTCTGGGCCCGATCGCCCTGGCCGGCGTGCTCCTTGGCGTCATCCTCGCCGGCTTCCCGCTCGCCATCATGATGACGACGGGCGGCGCCGCGTGGGACAACGGGAAGAAGTACATCGAGGCGGGCCACTACGGCGGCAAGCACTCGGACGCCCACAAGGCCGCGGTGGTGGGCGACACCGTGGGCGACGCGACGAAGGACACCGCGGGCCCGGCGATCAACCCGCTCATCAAGGTCGTGAACACGATTTCGATCCTGTTCATCACGCTCATCGTGGCCCACGCGGTCATCGGGATCGTCGCGTTCGGGATCTAGGGCGTCGTCGCCCCGGGAAGATCCGACGGGGTGGCTGGCGGCGGGGCGACGACCCGACGGCCCCGCAGCGCCGAGAGGATCAGGGCGGTCGCGTCCAAAGCGATCGCCACGTAGAGAATGGCCTGCATCCCGGTGATGAACGGGCCGTAGAGCGCGGGATCGAGGTTCAGGACGCCGAGGAAGATCGAAAACGCCTCGGCACGCGGAATGGAGACCGACACGACGAGCAGGGCGATCGCAAAGCTGCACACGGTCCCGACGTTCGTGAACATGCGCAATAGGCCCGAAGCGACGCCGTACGAGCCTCCTGGGGCTGCGGTCATCACCTCGCTGTTGTTGGCCGGGTAGAACGAGCTGTTCCCGGCTCCGCTCACGATCGAGCCGAGGACGACGAGCACGACCGTTGTGTCGATCCCGAGCGTCGCGTAGACGAGGATCCCGGCGACCGAACATGCGAGCCCGATCGACGCGATGATCCGGGCCCCCCAGCGGTCGGAAGCCCGACCCGCGAACGGGGCGATCACCGCGCCGAGAAGATATCCCGGC
Source organism: Thermoplasmata archaeon (assembly GCA_021792485.1). Lineage (GTDB taxonomy): Archaea > Thermoplasmatota > Thermoplasmata > Lutacidiplasmatales > UBA184 > Lutacidiplasma. The sequence continues at coordinate 3,646 of JAJYUO010000013.1, read as the reverse complement.
ACCAGCAGGACCGACGCATCGAACGGGCTCAATGCCCGGACCCCCTGCAGGTACATGATCACGACGAAGAGGACCGCGAGGTTCGCCGTGGATTGGAAGAAGGCGGCGAAGACCGACGCCGTCAAGGTCCATCGTCGTAGGAGGGTTAGGTCGAGCAGCGGCTCCTTCGCGATCCCGGCCTCCCAGACGACGAAGGCGACGATGGCCGCCGCGCCCGCCAGGAGCGCCAGCCCGTACGTTTCCGAGTACCCGAACCCGGCCGTGTAGGTGAGCCCCGTCAGCAAGAGCGTGAGGCCGACGGTGAGCCAGGCCATCCCTCCGATGTCGAGCCGACGCGAGAACCGCGGCGAGCGCTCGGCGAGCACGTAGTACCCGATCACGCCGGCAACGACGCCGACCGGCAGGTTCAGGAGAAAGATCCCCCGCCAGGTGGCGAACGTGGTCAGGATGCCGCCGAGAAGGATACCGAGGATCGCGCCGGTCGAGTAGCCGATGCTGGTGAGGCCGTAGGCCGCCCCGCGCCGCTGCGGCGCAAACGTGTCGGCGATGATCGCCCCGCTGTTCGCGAAGAGCATCGCTCCGCCGACCCCCTGTACGATGCGGAAGGCGATGATCTCCGCGCCGCTGGTCGCGAGCGCGCAGAATAGCGAGGCGATCGTGAACACAAAGAACCCGGTGTTGAAGACACGGACCCGTCCGAACATGTCGCCGAGCCGGCCGACCTGAGTGCCGATCGTCGCGAGGACGAGCAGGTAGGCCATGATGATCCATATCCCGACCACGAGGTTCGTGCTCAGCTCGCGGACCATTGTCGGCAGGGCGAGGATGACGGCCGTCGTATCGATGGCCGTCATCATGATCGCCGCGAAGACGACCCCGAGGACGAGGCGTTCGTACCTTCGGCTACCGGGCGGGGACTTCGGGATCGTCGGCGCGAGTGGCGACGTCATCGGGGCTCCCGGTGGGACGGGCCCGTCACGGGACGCTCCGCTAGCGAGGCCGTTGGGCCCGGTCGTGGGACGTGCCGATATCGCGCGGGAACCCGACGATCCGCGCCGAGCATGCCCCGCTAGGCGTAGTGGCTGAGGCTCGAGCGCTCTTTGGCGGACTCGCCGCGTTCGGTCCCGCGTTCTTCCCGGCGCTTCTCCCGGTCGCACTCCTCCTCGGTGACCCAGGAGAGCTGGACGTCCTCCGGGTGGTCGTGCGCGATAAACACGCCGGCCTCGAAGGCGCTGGAGAGAAGCTCCTCCAGATTGTCGGCATCGTTGCCTTCGAGGCGGCCCGCCAGGCGCCAGTACCAATCCGGCGCCTTTCCCGCGGCCTGCAAGTACTCGGTGATCAGATCGTAGATCGCGGTGCGGGAGTCCGTCAGCCGCACGTGGAGGTGGCGGTCGTGGTTGTCCTCCTTGGGTTGGGGAGTGCCGTTCGCCATGGAACCGTTCGAAGCAAGGGCCCCGCATAAGCTCCCCGCTTTCGACCGGGGCGACCCTTCATGTGGACCTCCTCCATGCGGTGAGGTGCCGATGATGCCGCCCCCGCCCTCCAACCGTCCCCCGCCCTCGACGCCCTCGTCGCCGCCGGCCCAGGACCCGAACGCGCGCTACGTCTACCTCGTCGCGCGCCTTCGAAACCGGCAGATCACGATGGAGGAGGCAACCGAGCTCTTCGCGATCATGGATGATTCGCTCAGGCTCCTTCGCACCGCCGCCAGCCGTCCGGTCACCCCTCCTCCCGCACCGGCCCCGGTCGAGGCCCGGCCGCCTTCCCCGGCTCCGGCGGCGGGCTCGATGGCCGGCATGACTTCGGACGACCTACTCGCGGTCGGGATCCTACTCATCGGCGCGGGCGCCGGCGTGAGCGCTGCGCTGCGGGAGCGGAGCAAGTCGGGCCCGAAGCTCTCCGCCCCGTCAACGGCGGCCTCGGGCGTCCGGTCGCCGTGAGCCGGGGAGCGCCGTGAGCCAGGACCGGTTCGTCTTCGCCCACCTCGCCGACGCCCATGTCGGTGCCTGGCCCCGTCAGCCGGCCGTTCGGGCCGAGCTCCGGGAGAGCGTCCTTCGCGCGATTGCGCACGTCGAGGAGCTGCACGCGGAGTTCTTGCTGATCTCTGGCGACCTATTTCACACGCCGGTCCCGGACCCGGCCGAAGCGGCGCCGGTGACGGCGGCGCTTCGCCGACTGGTCGATGGAGGCACGCGGATCTATGCGATCTACGGCTCCCACGACTACGTCGCCCACAAGACCAGTTGGCTGGACGTCCTGGCCGAGGCGGGCGTCTTCGTGCGGGTCGCGCCGGAGACCGTCCGCTCCGAGGGCACTCGATGGACGCTTCCCTACCTGGTCGACGAGCCCACCGGCGCGCGGATCGCGGGGATCTCCGGACGCTCGCACGGCCTCGACCGTGCCTATTTCCGGGCGGTGGACTCCGAGGCGTTCCGGGCGTCGGAGGGCTTTCACATCTTCCAGTTCCATGCGGCCGTTGAGGAATACCTGCCGCCCTCGATGCAAGGCAAGATCCAGGGGATCCGACGCTCGGACCTTCCGGGCGGCTGCGAGTACTACGCGGGGGGACACATCCACGTGCCGTATGTCGGCGAAGGGCCGGACGGCGGGCTCCTCGTCAATCCTGGGGCCGTCTACGGGACGAGCACTCCCGACCTGGACGCGCAGAAGACGTTCCTCGGTCGCCATGGACTCGCAGTCGTGCGCGTGGAGAACCGGAGGCCCCGGCTCGAGTTCTTCGATCCCTGCCGGCCCTCCGTCAGCGCCGAGGATGCGATCTCCATCACGTCCCGGTCCCGAAAGGAGCTCCAGGCGTTGATCCTCGCACGGGCCCAAGCGGCCCTCCCTCCGCCGCCGGGGCGCGAGGTGGTGATCCGTCTGGACGGAGAGCTCGGCGACCGCTCGTACTCGGAGCTGGGGCTCTCCGAGGCGGCGGCCGCCGCCCGCGAAGCGGGGGTCCCGGTCGAGATCCTGATCGGAAATGTCCGCTCTTCCGAAGCGCCGAGCACGCCGGCGCTGAGCGAGAGCGATATCGAGCGCCAGGAGTTCGAGCGGCTCGCCGAGACGGCCACCGAGGAGACTTCGTGGTTGCTCGGGGAGGAGGGGCGCGCGCGGCTGCGAGAGCTGCTTCGCGAGCTCGGCACCCCGCGCGGCGACGGGGAAGCGGCGGCCGATTACATCGAAGCGCGCAAGACGGCGGCCCTGCGCATCCTCGACGTCCGCCGTTCGGATCCCCGATAGGAGCCCTCGTGCAGCTGCGCCGGCTCCGGCTCCGCAACATCCGAAGCTACGAGTCGGCCGACCTGAAACTCGACGCGGGCACGACCCTCATCGCCGGCGACGTGGGGACCGGGAAGACCTCGCTGCTGTACGCGATCGAGATGGCGCTCTTCGGATTCGCAGAGGTCGACGCCACCTACCTTGTCCGCCACGGAGCGACCCACGCCGAAGTCTCGGTCACGCTGGAAGACGGCGGGCATTCCTACGAGATCGGCCGGCTGTTCCGGCGCCTCACGCGGCGGGGCAAGGAGACCTTTGAGGTCGAGCGACTGAGCTACGCCGAGGACGGGAGCCGAGCCGCCTACTCTGCGACCGAACTGCGCCAACGGGTGATCGATCTCTTCCGGTTCCCGGATAACCCGAATCC
>JAJYUO010000175.1 GCA_021792485.1 Thermoplasmata archaeon | reverse complement strand
TGAACCGTCTCTTGCGCGACGTCCAGGTCACGTTCCGTCGAGACGCCGAGACCCTCCGAACGAGGATCAACCAAGAAGGTTCCGCGCTCGACCGCGAGCAGCGATCCTCGGGCGAGTACTACTACGAACCCGCTGCCTGATCGCCCCGGGACGACCGCCCGATTTGTTTAACTCCCGCATCCCGTAGTGCGGAGCGGGTCCTCCGAGGAGGTGAGCGCGCCGACAGTGCCGGTCGTTACGCACATCGACGAGACCGGCCGATATCGCGTCGGCGCCGACCTCTCCTGGACGGTCGTGGGGGTGTACGTCGTCCTCGCGATCCTCCTCGTTTTGATCCTCCCCCGGTCGACGGTGACGGTCTGGGGGCTCGTCGTCATCCTCGTGCTCCTCCTCTTCTTCCTCGCCCGGTACCTGTCGACCGCGTACTGGATCGACTCGGACTACCTGACCGCCTTCCGGCTGGCCGGCGGACGCCGGGTCCGGCTTGAGGACGTACGTCGGATCGAGGCCGCGAGCCTGCGCGAGCTCTCTCCGACCGGGTTCTTCGGCTCGTGGGGGTACCGCGGACGGATGTGGAGCCCGCGGATCGGCGACTTCGACAGCGTCCAGACGAGCACGAAGGGGATCCTGGTCTACGCCGGCCCGATTCCCCTCTACATCACTCCGAAGCACCAAGAGGAGTTTTTGCGCGAGCTCTCCCGACGGGTGCGGTCCTACCGAGGACCACTTGAGGTTGATCATGGGGCACCGTCGGCGCCGGACGATGGGTCGGCCTGAGCGCGACGCGGTCTCTGTCGGGCCGTCCCGGGCCCGTTACGTCAGGTGGATGAGATGCGTGCAGCGCATCCCGCCGCGCGCGATCGAATCCTGAAGGTCGATTGGCTCCTTGCCCAGCAGCTCCTGGGTCAGATGCTGGTCGAAGACGTTGCACATGAGGTAGGTGTGGGACAGCGCGTTCCGCCGAAAGATGCAGTTCGTCCGGACGATCCGCGTCGTACCATCGCGCAACCGTTCCATCGAGCATCCGAACCCAAAGTCGTTCAACGCCCGGACCAGGCGGCGGGTCCGTTCCTCGGTCGTGCCGCCCGGGGGGATGTTCGCCGTGATCGATCGCGCGACCTTGCGCGCGGCCTCGGCGAGGAGCAACTTGGCGGCGTCTTCCCCCTGGGTCGACAGAATCTCGTCGATGAGGGCGTCGAGCAGGAGGTTGTACTTCTTGGGAAAGAGCTCCTGGCCCTCGCCGGTGAGGCGGTAGCGCTTGCGCGGCCGACCGACCCCTTCCCGGCAGAACGCCGGAACCACGTACCCCCTCTGCTCCAAGCGCTCCAAATGTCCCCGTGCCGCGCTCTCCCGGATGCCGAGCGATTCCGCGATGTCGCGTGCGGTCCGAGGTTCCGCGGCGAGTTCCTCGAGGATCCGGCCCCGCGTCCCGGCGAGGGCTTCGGGAATCTCTTCGGCCGCCATAGAGGACTCCGATACCACGATAGGCGCGCCCTCCATTTAGTGATTTACTCACCACGCCATGCTTAAATAAACGGCCCCTCTCGAAGCGGAGAACCGTCCATGGCGAAGCCGGCGCACGTCACGCACACCCTCGAAGTCAAAGGACTGCACGCCGAAGTGGGGGGCCGGGAGATCCTTCGCGGGGTCGACCTCACGCTACATTCCGGCGAGATCACCGCTCTGATGGGCCCGAACGGCTCGGGGAAGAGCACGCTGGCCTATTCGTTGATGGGCCATCCGAAGTACAAGGTCACGCAGGGGACCGCGCTCCTGGATGGTCGGGATCTGTTGAAGATGCCCGTCGATCAACGTTCCCGCGCCGGCCTCTTCCTTGGGTTCCAGTATCCGCAGGAGGTCTCCGGCCTCTCTCTATCGAAGTTCCTCTGGACATCCTACATGCAGCGGCATACCGCGGAAACGGCGGACACCGCTCAGTTCGATCGCGACCTGAAGACCCACCTGGGCTACCTCGGGATCGACGAGGCGATGCTCAAGCGTTCGCTCAACGAAGGGTTCTCGGGAGGCGAGAAGAAGCGCAACGAGATCCTCCAGATGGCGACGCTCCAGCCGATCTTCTCGATCCTGGACGAACCGGACTCCGGTCTCGACATCGACGCGGTGCGTGCTGTCGGCGAGGCCGTCGCGAAGCTGCACTCGCCCGGGTCCGGCGTTCTGCTGATCACCCACTATCAGCGCATCCTGAAGTACCTGAAGCCCGATCGGGTCCACGTGATGGTCGAAGGGCAGATCGCGCTCTCCGGCGGACGGGAGCTCGCCGAGGAGCTCGAGGCGAAGGGCTACGACTGGGTCCGGCTCGGCGTGAGCGCTCCCAACTAGGGGCGACGGACCCTCGGCGACCGGTCGGAGGGGATCGTGGACGTCGATCGGTTGCGCGCGGAGTTCCCCATCCTGAGCCGGAGCTTTCACGGCTTCCCTCTCGCCTACCTCGATTCGGCCGCGACGTCGCAGAAACCGCGGGCGGTCATCGACTCCGAGGCCCAGTACTACGCCCGGCAGAACTCGAACGTCCACCGGGGCGCGTACGAGCTCGCCGAGGAAGCGACGAACGCCTACGAGGCCGCCCGGTCCCAGGCCGCGCGGTTCGTTCACGCATCCGACCCGAGCGAGATCGTGTTCACCCGGGGAACCACCGAGTCGATCAACCTCATCGCGAACGCCCTCGTGCGCGGCCGTCTCCGCCGCGGGGACCGGGTCGTCACGACCGAGATGGACCATCA
>JAJYUO010000174.1 GCA_021792485.1 Thermoplasmata archaeon | reverse complement strand
AGGGGACTTCCACTTCCCCTCCATCCCCATACCGGAGTACGCCGAACGGAGGAGGAATCGACTCCGTCTCCTCCAAGAGGAGGCAGTACGCGTAGAGCTGGACGAGGTGCGACCGCGGAGGACCGCCCTCGGGCTGGGGGCCCGTCTTGAGCTCGACGGGGATCGTCCGACCGTCGCGTCGGCGTCGCACCAAATCCGGCCGACCCGAAATACGGTACCGCTCGGACCGGAGGAGGGGACTGCCGTTCGGACCGACGTCGACCGAGATTAGCTCGCCGTAGCGCCGGTCCCACGCCCGGCGCGCGAGCATGATCGCCGCTCCACCGAGGATCGCGGCCCCCGCGACGAGGAGGGCGGCCTCTCCGATCTCCGCGACCGTCATCCGATTCCCGCGAGGTAGAGCGCGATGGCGAGGAGCCCGGCCCCGGTCAGGGCGAGCGCGACGTACGTTCGGACGTGCTCCTCGCGCCGGCGCTCGCTCTGGAGCGCACGTCGGTGGAAGCGCCGTCCGCGCCGGCGGAGCCGGTCGGCGCCTGGGATGGGCCGACCGACTGGAGGATGATCCCGGTACCAATGCGCACGAGGGCAATAGGAGTACTCGGCGAGATCGCTCGCCGAAACCCACGGGGAGTCCTCGCGCATGCACGAGCGGCGTCGCGCCGACGTTTATCGATGACCGTCCAGTCGAAACGCCGGGGCGAGCTCAGGACGGGGAGGAGGGCTCGCCCGCGGATCCGGTGGCCGACTTCTCCCCTGCCTTCTTGGACGCGGTCGTCCGACGCCGAGGCTTCGCGGCGGGGTGGGCCGGGGCTTCGGTCGCTTCGGAGCCGGGGGCTGCCGGCGGTGCGTCCGGTGCCGCGGACCGGGACTCGGCCGCCACCGGCGCAGGCTCGGGAGTCGCTTCCTCGGGCTCCACGGCCGACGGCGACACTACGACCGGTTCGGACTCCGCCGAGGGGCCCGGGACGGGCGCAGGCCCGGTCGGCGCGGTCGGGGCCGTCGCGGCCTGGCTCGCGGCGCGCTTCATCATGTGCGCGCGGGTCCACTTGCGCCGGTGACCGACGCGTCCGAGGTGCAGCTGCTGCTTCCGGCAGCTAGAGGAGCAGAAGTGGTAGATCGTTCCGTCGCGCTTAACGAACATCATCCCCGTACCGGGCTCGATCTCGTTCGCGCAGAACGAGCACTGACGCTTGACGACCATCGCTCGGCGTGCCTCCGCCTGTCTTCCTACCGCACCGAGAGCTTGCGCGCTTCGCGCGCGGTCTCGCGAAGGATGAGGACGTCTCCGAGGCGGATCGGACCGGCGACGTTCCGAGTGATGATCTTGCCGCGGTCGCGGCCGGCGAGGACGCGGACCTTGACCTGCGTCGCCTCCCCCGCCATCCCCGTGCGTCCGATCAGCTCCACGACCTCGGCCGGCGAGCCTTTCTCTTCCGCCATCGCTCTCGACCTCGCTCGACCGGCTCGCCTACTTCTTCAGCGCAGAGAACGACTGAGCGAGCTCGTCGAGGAGCCCCTTCGCCTCGCCCGGTTCGACGATCGCCACGCTCGCAGCGGACTTCGAGAGGCCGGCGGACTGCCCGAGCTGGGACTTCTTGCCCACGTAGACGTACGGGATCCGCTTCTCCTCGCACAGCATGGGGATGTGAATCAGGATCTCTACCGGGTCGACGTCCTCGGCCATCACGACGAGCTTCGCCTCGGCGCGCTCGGTCGACTTCGTCACTTCGTTCGTGCCGACGCGGACCTTGCCGGTCTCGCTCGCCACCTGGACGAGCTGCAGGGCCTTGTCGGCGACGTCGGCGGGGGTCTCAAATCGCACGTAGATTGGTCGCGCCATCGTTTCCTCGCGTCAGCGGTACCCTCAGGGGGTCCTCGGCTCACGGGTAGGGACCGCCTACGGAGGGCCTTACTTAAGACTTGTCCGCCGAAGGGAGGGCGAACGAGTTCGGCCCTCGCTCGGGGTGATCCGCGAAGAAGCGGGACGTCGGGGCGAGGAGCGGCTCGAGCGCGCGCGCGACCGCCGCCTTCAGGTCCTGCGGATGGAGGCTCCCGCTCGTCCATGCTGCTCGGAACTCCTCCGACGAACCGAACGCGGCAGGGCCGCCGTGCTTTGCCGCACGATCGACGGCGAAAGTACCGGCCCAGGGAAAGATCACGTGCTCGACAAGTTCGACGACCGGGTTCCCTTCGACCGCCTTCGCCGGGCAGAACGCACCATGGATCCGCTCGGCGAGAAGCTCCGGCGTACACGGGATCGGGACCGAGCTGCTCGGGTCCGACTTGGACATCTTCCGCTCGATCGCCCCCTCGGTGGGATCCATCCGGCCTCCCCCCTTCAGCGACGAGAGGAGCGGCGTGTGGATCGCGCACGGGACCGGCCATCCGCGCTGGTGGGCGACCTCGCGAGCGAGGACGTGCGCCCTCCGTTGGTCCATGCCCCCATAGGCGAGCTCGACCGGGAGCTCGAAGATGTCCGCCGCTTGCATCGCCGGGTAGAATAGCTTCGACGTGTCGAGGCTCGCCTCCTCCTCCTGCCGCCCCATGATCGACATCGCGCGCTTCGTCCGTGCGAGGGTCGTGGATTTCGCGACCCGGACGACCCGCTCCCAGTACCCCGGTCGCGCCACCAGCTCGCTCGCGAAGCGGAAGCGGGCCCGGGCGGGGTCGATGCCCAAGGCGGTGAACGCGGCCTCCATGTAGCGGCCCGATGCCCGGATCCGCTCGAGGTCGCCCCCGAGCTTGT
>JAJYUO010000173.1 GCA_021792485.1 Thermoplasmata archaeon | reverse complement strand
GCGACCTCGCCCCGGTGAATGTCGTTCTTGTCGATGCCTCGGACGTTGAACCCGATGTTGTCGCCCGGCTGGGCCTCGGCGACGCTCTCGTGGTGCATCTCGATCGACTTCACTTCCCCGGACTTTCCGCCGGGCATGAACACGATCTTGTCGCCGACCTTGACCTTCCCGGTCTCGACGCGCCCGACCGGTACGGTTCCGATCCCGGTGATCGTGTAGACGTCCTGGATCGGCAGGCGCAGGGGCTTGTCGGTCGGCTTCTCGGGGACCTTGAGGTTGTCCAGCGCCTGGAGGAGCGTCGGCCCCTTGTACCAAGGCATGTTGGGGCTCGCCTTGTTGATGTTGTCGTCCTTGAACGCCGAGATCGGGACGAAGACCACCTGCTCGGCGACCTTGTACCCGACGTTCTTGAGAAGCTTGGTCAGCTCTTCCTTGAGCTCGTTGAACTTCGCCTCGGAGTAGTTGACCTCCTGGCGGTCCATCTTGTTGATCGCGCAGATCAGCTGCGTGACGCCGAGCGTACGGGACAGGAAGATGTGCTCCTTGGTCTGCTCCTGGACCCCCTCCGCGGCCGAACAGACGAGCACGGCCGCGTCGGCCTGGCTCGTCCCGGTGATCATGTTCTTGACGAAATCGCGGTGGCCCGGCGCGTCGATGATCGTGAAGTAGTACTTCTGCGTGTCAAAGCGCCGGTGCGCGATGTCGATCGTGACTCCGCGCTCGCGCTCCTCCTTGAGGTCGTCCATGACCCAGGCGAACTCGAACGTCGCCTTGCCCTTCGCCTCGGCCTCGGCCCGGAACTTGTCGATTTCCTCCTGGCGGATGTACCCCGTATCCAAAAGAAGACGGCCGACGGTCGTCGACTTCCCGTGATCCACGTGGCCGATGAAGACGATGTTCAGGTGGGGCTTCGTCGCCATTGGAGTGTTCCTTCCGGGCGCGCTCAAAAGGTCCCCCTATATAGGACTTGTTGAGGAGGTGCCCTGATACTGACGGAAACGCACGCGCTCCATCGCGCTCGCTCGCGGGTCAGGCGTTTCGCGCCGGTCCTCGAGCGAAGCGCGCTTGGGCGTCCTTCGCTGTCCGGTGCCCGCGTGCGGAGCGGGCGCCCCGTGATCCCGAGGCAGGGGGGAGGCATCGGCTCCAATAAGAGGGGCGAACCAGTGTCTCCGCTTGCCTTGACCGAGTACGAGGAACGGCGGCAGTTCGCCACGAAGGACCCGGACCTATCGATCGCTTCCCGACGCGGGGCCGACGCGCCGCCGTGCGCGGTGCGGAGGTAGCCATGCTCTGCGAGATGTGCGGCAAGGACGTCGAACGGACGAGTCGGACCCGGATCGAGGGCTCCGTCCTCCTGCTTTGCTCGAATTGTTCGCGGTTCGGTGTCGTCCTGGATCCTCCTCCGGCGGCCGTCGTAGCGGCGGGTGGGAGGCTCCGGCGACCGCCCGCAAGCCCGGGGCCCCAGCGCGGGGCGAGTCGGCGCAGCGAGGAACGGGATGTCTTCTCGGACATGGGGGAGCTCGAGCTCGCGCCGGATTGGGGTCGGCGCATCCGCTCGGCCCGGGAGAGCCGCCGATGGACCCCGGACGATCTCGCGAAGCGCCTTAACGAGAAGCGCTCGCTGGTGCTCAAGCTCGAGTCGGGGAACTTTCATCCCACGGACGCGCTCGTGCGCAAGCTGGAGCACCATCTCGGGGTGCGGCTCCGCGCCAACCCCGAGACGAGTCCCTAACGGCGCGACCGTGTTCGCGCTGGCCGCGACGGTAGAAAGATCCACTCGATGAGAGCCTTTTGGGCGTGCAAGCGGTTCTCCGCTTGGTCCCAAATCGCCTGCCGCGTTCCGTCCATGACGGCGTCGGTGATCTCCTGGCCCCGGTGGGCGGGGAGATCGTGCATCGCGAACGCTCCGGGCCCGGCGAGGTCGAGCAGCTCGTCGTTCACTTGGTAGCCTTGGAACGCCGCCTCGCGCTTGGCCGTCTCGGCCTCGTCGCCCATCGACACCCAGACGTCGGTGTAGATCGCGTCGGCGCCCCGAGCCGCCGTCTTCGGGTCTTCGGTGAGCTCGACCGCCGAGCCGAACGTCTCGGCCCGCCCTCTCGCGGCGGCCACGATCTCCGGGCGGGGGGCGTACTCCTTGGGCGTCGCGGCAGCGATCTCGAGTCCGACGCTCGCGGCCCCCAATAGGAGCGAGTTCAGGACGTTGTTGCCGTCGCCGATGTAGGCGAGTCGTCGGCCCTTGAATTGGCCCCCCCATCGCTCGTGCAGCGTGAGGAGATCTGCGGCGATCTGGCACGGATGTTCGACGTCATCGAGCGCATTGATGACCGGGACGGTCGACCAGCGGGCGAGTTCCGCGACGTCGGTATGTCGGAAGGCGCGATAGGCGATCACGTCCACGAACCGGGAGAGGACCCGCGCGGTATCGGCGATCGTCTCTCCGCGGCCGAGCTGGAGGTCCTTGGACGAGAGGTAGAGCGACTGGCCCCCGAGGTCGTGCGCCCCGACCTCGAACGATGTCCGCGTGCGGGTCGATGACTTCTCGAAGATCAACGCGAGAGTCTTTTCCCTTAGAACCGGAGGGTTCCGCCCGCGCCGGCGCGCGGCCTTGAGCTCGACGCCGCGACGCAATATCCGGGGAAGGTCGTCGGCGTAGTCCAAGACGGACAAAATATGGCGAGGGCGCTCGACTGGCGACACGAGCGCTGTACGGGCCGCCGGTTCAATATGCCATCGGTCAGGCGGGGTTCACGCAACGGTGCGCATGATCGGATCGCCG
>JAJYUO010000172.1 GCA_021792485.1 Thermoplasmata archaeon | reverse complement strand
GAGGCCGAGCAAGACCATGACGAGACGGTCGACGCCGAGGCCCCACCCTCCGTGCGGAGGCATGCCGAAGCGGAACGCCTCGAGATACCCTTCGAACGACGCCGGATCGAGCCCGGCCGATTTCATGTTCGCGATGACCCGGTCGAGTCGGTGCTCGCGGGAACCGCCGCTGACAATCTCCGTCCCTTGATAGTCGAGGTCGAAGTACCACGTCCGTGACGGGTCGGCGTCCTGGCGCTGGGCATAGAACGTCCGCTCCTTGACCGACGTCGGAAAGTCGATGAGATAGTAGAACGGGTTTCCGTATTCCTGCAGAGCCCGCGCGCCGATCGCCTTCTCGTCCTCCGTGCCAAAGTCCGTCCCCGCCCCGTCGCGGCCGAGCCAGCTCTCGGCGGTCGAGAACGGGATGCGCGGGAACGGGATCCGAACCTCCGGAAGCCGGTCGATGTAAGGGTTCCCGCCGTCCGCGAGCCGCCGGCGGGCGGATCCGATCGCTTCGGCCAAGACCGCCTCGAGGGTCCGACGTACGTCCTCCACCCCATCGATGTAGCCGATCTCGGCATCGAGGCTCCCGAATTCGGTCAGGTGGCGGACCGTGTCCGACGGCTCGGCCCGGAACGCCGGGGCGATCTCGAAGACGCGCTCGAATCCGGCGCCAATCAGCATCTGCTTGTAGAGCTGGGGGCTCTGGGCGAGGTACGCGGGGCCCCCGAAGTAATCGACGGCGAACAGGGTGGCCCCCCCCTCCGCCCCGGCCCGCAGGAGCTTCGGCGTCTCGATCTCAAGGAATCCGCGCTCCAGGAACGCATCCCGAAATCCGGCGAGAAGGGCGGCGCGAACCTCGAAGATCGCGCGCACTTCGGGCTTTCGCAGGTCGAGCACGCGATGATCGAGACGCACACCGAGGTCGGCCGAAACCCGATCGATCACCCCGAGCGGCAAGGGCGCCTCGGATCGGGCGAGCACCTCGATCCGATCCGGCACGAGCTCGACGCCCCGGTGCGACCGCTCCGACCGTCGGACAGTTCCCGAGACATCGATCACGGACTCTCGGGGAAGATCGGCGAGCAGCGAAAATAGCGCGGGATCGGTCGCCCCCCTCTTCAGGGTGACCTGCGTGCTACCGCTGCGATCGCGGACGATCGCGAACGCGACGCCGCCGAGCGTCCGGTACTCCTCCAAAAAGCCGGCGATGCGGACGGTCTCGCCGTCCCGCTCCTTGAGCTCACGTGAGAGCCGGCGGGCGAGCGGCAGGAGCCGGCACCTCCTTCCGGGCCAGCGCGGCGCGCACGAGGCCGAGGTAGAGCGGGTGGGGGGCCTCGGGACGAGAAAGGAACTCGGGGTGGAACTGCACTCCCAAGAAGAATGGGTGTTCGGCGATCTCGAACGACTCGACGCGACCGTCGACCGAGGTTCCCGTGATCGCAAGGCCGGCCCCTCGGAACCGGTCGAAATAGGTGGGGTTGATCTCGTAACGGTGACGATGCCGTTCCCAGATCTCCGTCCGGCCGTACGTGCGCGCGATCCGCGACTCCGAAGTGAGAAGGACGCGTTGGGCCCCCAGGCGCATGGTGCCGCCCATCGCTTGGAGGCCCTTCTGTTGCTCGAGCAGGCAGACGACGGGATCGGGGGTTTCGGGGTCGATCTCGGTGCTGTTCGCGCGGGGAAGGCCGAGAACGTTGCGGGCGAACTCGACGGCCGCGATCTGAAAGCCGTAGCAGACGCCGAGGAACGGGATCCCCCGGGTGCGGGAGATCTCGATCGCCCGCACCTTCCCTTCGACGCCGCGAGCCCCGAAGCCGCCGGGTACGAGCAGGGCGTCGGCGTTCTCGATCCGGGCGAGGAGCGCGGGGTTCTTCGGGATATCCTCGGCATCGTACCAGGCGAGGCGTACATCGACTCCGAGGTGGCCTTGTACGTGATGGAACGCCTCGGTGTGCGAGAGGTACGCGTCCCGAAGCTCCGTGTACTTCCCGACGATCGCCACCTCGATCGATCCGCCACTCCGTCGGTACGTCGTTAGGAACTCCTTCCAAGCGGTGTAGTCTGGGGGTCGATCGGGCAGGTGAAGCAGCTCGGCCAACCGGGCTCCGACCCCCTGGGCTTCGAGGACGAGAGGGACTTCGTAGATGATCGGCTGATCCGGAACGCTAATGACGGCCTCCGGAGGCACGTCGCAGAAGAGCGAGATCTTGGCCTTGATCTCCGCCGCCAAGGGCGCCGGACCCCGCGCGATGATCAGGTTCGGCCGGATCCCGATGGCACGGAGCTCACGGACCGAGTGCTGCGTCGGCTTGGTCTTGGCCTCGCCGACCGGCCCGACGATCGGGACGAGAGTGGTGTGTACGAACGCCGTGTGGCCCTCTCCGAGCTCGTAGGAGAGTTCGCGCAGGGCCTCCAAGAACGGCATCGACTCGATGTCGCCCACCGTGCCTCCGACCTCGACGAGGATGACCTCGGCGCCGGCCGCCTGGGCGACCTCGCGGATGGTTCGCTTGATCTCACCGGTGACGTGCGGAATGATCTGGACGGTCGTGCCGAGGTAGTCGCCCCGGCGCTCCTTCTCGATCACCGCCCGGTAAATCTTTCCGGTCGTCAGATTGTGGCTTCCCGATAGGCTCTGACCGAGGAACCGCTCGTAATTCCCGAGGTCGAGGTCCGCCTCGGTACCGTCGTCCAGCACGAATACCTCCCCGTGCTGGTACGGGTTCATCGTTCCCGCGTCGACGTTGAGGTACGGGTCGATCTTGAGGATCGTGACCGGGATCCCCCGGGCCTTGAGGA
>JAJYUO010000171.1 GCA_021792485.1 Thermoplasmata archaeon | reverse complement strand
CTTCTGATCGCCGACAGCCTCCTCGTGGTCCAGTGGCTCATCTGGGGCAGCTACCTGGGTCTCGGACTCTCGCTCGCCGCCACCGTTTACGCCGAGTTCCTGCTCTACCGCTACCTCTGGACCCGGCCGCCGCCGGCCCCGACGCGGCGACGAGGTCCGTTCCGGCGCACGTGGTACCGCCCGGTGGAGTTCGGACGATGGACCCCCGAGGCCGACTACGTCCGCACGCACGGACGGCGACCGGATCTCGAAGGGGGCCCGGCCGCGGACGAATTCCTGTAGGTTGGAGCGAGCCTCCAAATACGCGAGCGGGCTCGACCGCCCGTGGGAGGCGCGCGTCGACCGCTCCGGCTCGCTCCCTCGCTATTGAGCGCCGATTTCGCCGACCTCGCTTCGGCGATCCGCGAGGCGGAGACCGGAGGCGCGGACGCGTTCCATCTCGATGTGATGGACGGGCACTTCGTACCGAACATCTCCTTCGGACCGGCGCTGGTGAAGGCGGTGCGCGCACGGACCCGGCTCCCGCTCGACATCCACCTGATGATCTCCGAGCCGTTGCGGTACCTTTCGGCGTTCCGATCAGCGGGAGGGGATACCTTGGTTTTCCATGCGGAGGCCTCCAACGACCCGTCTGAGGTCGTCCGGGCGGCGCACGATCTCGGCGCGGAGGTGGGAATCGCCGTGCGACCGGCCACGCCCCTGGAGCGCGTGGACCCCGTGCTCGACCGGGTCGATCAGCTCCTCGTGATGAGCGTCGAGCCCGGCTTTTCCGGCCAAGCGTTCATCCCTTCGGTGCTGCCGAAGGTAATGGCAGCGCGCCGGCAGCTCGACCAACGGAACCCCGGAGCGGATCTGTCGATCGATGGGGGGATCACCGTCGCGACCGCCGTCCCGGCCGCCCGGGCCGGGGCGACGTTCTTCGTCTGCGGCAACAGCGTCTACGGTCAGGGAGCGGTAGTCGACAACCTACGCGCGCTGCGCTCGGCGCTCGCCCAGGGGAGCTCCCGTGCAGTACCGTGAGCTCGCGCGGGTCTACGAGAAGATCGAGGCGACGACGAAACGCCTCGAGATGCGCTCCATCCTGGTCGATCTCCTGCGCCCGCTCAAGGGACGCGAGCTCACCTGCGCGCTGTACCTCTCCCAGGGATCGCTCCGGCCCGAGTACGAGGGAATCGAGCTCGGCGTCGCCGATTCCCTCGCGCGTAAGGCGATCGCCGAGGCGACCCATACCTCGATCGAGGCCGTCGGAGAGCGGACGCGGACGACCGGCGACCTCGGCACGACCGCAGGGGAGCTTTTGGGCGGGACCCGACGGCTGGAGGAGTCCACTCCGCTCGATCTCCTCGAGGTCTACGACCAGCTGACCCGGATCGCGCGGGCCACGGGCCCGGGCTCGCAGGAGGTGAAGGTACGGATCCTCGTCGATCTCCTTCGACGCGCGACGCCGCTCGAAGGCAAATACCTCGTCCGATTTGTCATGGGAACCCTCCGGGTCGGCGTCCGCGAGATGACGATCTTGGACGCGCTCGCGGCCGCGTTCGCCCCGGAGGAGAAGGAGGCCCGTGCCCGGATCGAGACTGCCTTCAACCTGACCAGCGACCTCGGCATGATCGCGGCAAGGCTCGCCGACGGGGGATTGGCGGGTCTCGGGTCGATCCGCCTCGAGGTCGGCCGGCCGATCCGGCCCATGCTTGCGGAGCGTGCGAAGAGCCTCGACGAGCTCCTCGCGCGGATGGGCGGCACGGCGGCGCTCGAGTACAAGTACGACGGCCTGAGAGTTCAGGCCCATCTCGCGAAGGACGGAAGCGTTCGGCTCTTCTCGCGAAGGCTCGAGGAGATCGGTCCTCAGTTCCCCGATCTCGCGAAGGCGCTTCCGATGGCGATCCGCGAGCGCCCCGCGATCCTCGAAGGAGAGTGTGTTCCCGTCGACCCGAAGACCGGTGTGATCCGGCCGTTCCAGGACGTCGCCACGCGCCGCGGGCGCAAGCACGACCTCGAACGGGCGCTCGAGGCGGTCCCGGTCGTCCTGTTCGCGTTCGACGTGTTGCTCGTCGGCAGCGACAGCGTCTACGAGCGCCCGTTTCCCGAGCGACGCGCGATCCTCCAGAAGCTCGTGAAACCCCATGAGCGGATCCGGGTCGCCGAGGAGCGCGTCGTCACGAGTCTCGAGGATGCGAACGACTACTTCGAGGAGGTCGTCGGTGCCGGCGCCGAGGGAATCATGGCGAAATCCCTGGCCGAGGGAAGCCGCTACCACCCCGGGGCTCGCGGGTTCTGGTGGATCAAATACAAGCGGGATTATGTCACCCACCTCGCCGATTCGATCGACGGGGTCGTGGTCGGCGCGTTCTACGGGCGCGGGCGGCGGGCCGGGGCGTACGGAGCGCTGCTCCTCGCCGTCTATCGGCCCGAGCGAGATCGGTTCGAGACGTTCTGCAAGGTCGGCAGCGGCTTCGACGACGCCGCCCTCGCCGAGCTTCCCAAGCGCCTCGAGCCGTTCCGGGTCGATCACGCCCCTCCCGACGTCGATACCGGGTTGTCGCCCGATCAGTGGTTCCGACCGGCGGTCGTCCTTGAGGTAAAGGGGGCCGAACTGACGGTGAGCCCGGTCCACCGCGCGGGCGTCGGCACGGTCCGCCCGGATGCGGGCCTCGCGTTGCGATTCCCGAGATTCACCGGGCGCTACCGCACGGACAAGTCGGCGACCGACGCGACAACGACCGCGGAGCTGGTCGAGATGTACCGCAAGCAGGACCGGGGCGGCTCCCGCCGTGCCGCCGGCGAGCGTCGCGTGCGACACAAGGCATAAGAA
>JAJYUO010000170.1 GCA_021792485.1 Thermoplasmata archaeon | reverse complement strand
AAGGGACCGCTGCACGGCGGGGCCAACGAGCGAGTCATGGAGCTCTTGGACGAGATCCGGACTCCCGACCGTGCGGAGGCCGTGGTCCATGCTCGCCTCGCGAAGCACGAGCGGATCATGGGCTTCGGGCACCGCGTCTACCGCGTCGAGGATCCCCGCGCGACGATCCTGCGCGAGTGGTCGCGCAAGGTCGGAGAGGAGAGGAAGGACATCCACTACTACGACCTATTGCGAGCGGTGGAGCTGGTCGTCCTGAAGGAAAAGGGGCTCTACCCGAACGTCGACCTGTACTCGGGATCGATCTACACGCTGCTCGGCATCCCGCACGATCTGTTCACGCCGATCTTCGCGGCGAGCCGGGTCAGCGGCTGGACCGCGCACGTCCTCGAAGAGTACGACGACCTCCGCCTGATCCGGCCGAAGGCCGCCTACGTCGGGCTCTCCGACCAGCGCTACGTGCCGATCGCCGAGCGGACCTGAGCGGACTCTCGATCCTATCGACGGTCATCAAGGGGTAGCGAAGGTCGGGCCGGTGCGCGAGACGCGCCGTGACCTTCACCGGGCCGTCCGCGAGACGCACCGTGACGTGCAGCATCTCGGCCGTCAAGTACCGGTAGGCGTAGCGCCCGCGGCCCAACGGCCCGCCCGCCGCGGGCCGGATCCGCACCCGGGCCCCCGCCACGTACGGCTGGAGTCGGACCGCCGATTCGATCGCGCGGGCGAGCCCCGGTGCGGTACGCGCAGAAAGCGGCGTGCCCAAGTACTGGTGGAAGACCCCGCCCAGCTTGATCCCGGCCTCGAACATGAGTCGTTCCCGGGCCGACAGGGCGGGGGCCGGCCGCGCCCGGGGCGTCATGGAGGCACCGCGAGCCGACGGTCGATCGCGGGGGTACGCACCGTGAACGGTCCGATCACGTAGTACAGGAAGAGGCCCGCGACGAGGACGGCGCTCCCGGCCAGCGCGATCCAGAACGCGGGCGAGCCGACCGGCGGACGGAACTGGAACGGCACCAGCATCAGCGCGGCGGCGATCCCGGTGACGGCCATCGGAATGCGGAGACGCGCCCCGCGCCGCATCTTCGGATACGCCCACGGCGCGACCATGAGGAGCGCGACGACGGCCGCGAAGGCGTAGAAGGCGAGGGGCTGCACGGAGAGGAAGGCCGGGACGTAGAGCGCCGCGCCGAACCACACGATCGCCAGCGCGGCGATCGGCGTCGGGGTTCCGCGAAAGTCCGGCTGGCGATAGTGGTGCGCCGTGAAGCGCGCGAGCCGGGTGAGAGCGAGCACAAGGTAGAGAGCGCCGATCGCATATCCCACCACGGCGTACGACCCCCAGAGGCTCCCTTGGTTCGCGTGGTCGGCGATCAAAAGGGCCGGGGCGATGCCGAACGTGATCGAGTCGCCGACCGAATCTGCGATGCGGCCGAACGTCGATCCGTCGACCCCGCTCCGCCGCGACAGAAGGCCGTCCAGGCCGTCAAATCCGATGCCGATCGCGATGAGAAGCATCGCGAAGAGCGGATTTCCGAGGAGGATGTAGGCGATCGCGCCGATCCCGACGAGCGCGTTGGCGAGCGTCGCGAGGTTCGCAGCGGCCCGCCAGACGTTCATCGGGCGACCTCGGCGATCTGCGACGCGCCGGCCCGGACCCGATCGCCGACCTGCACGGTGGGCCGGACGCGGTCGGCGGGTAAGAGGACGTCGACCCGGGAGCCGAGCACGATCATCCCGAACCGTCCCCCTTTCGCGAGGCGGTCCCCGGCTCGGACGAAGCTAACGAGCCGCCGGGCGACCCACCCGGTCATCTGGACGATCTCCACCTCTCCGAGCGCAGTGTCGAGCCGGTACTCCCGCTGACGGTTGTGGAGGGCATCGGGCGTGTAGGCCGGGCGGAATCCACCCGCCACGTCCCGGGTCGAGCGCACTGTCCCGTCGACCGGAGAGCGGTTGACGTGCACGTCGGTGACGTTCATGAACACGGCGATGCGCCAGCGGGCACCTTCCCGAACGACCGCATGGACCCTCCCGTCCGCGGCGCTCACGATCCCCGGACCCGCCGTCCGTTCCGGATCTCGGAAGAAGACCGCGAGAAAGATCACGATCCCCAACACGATCGCGACCGGGATTAGGTAGAGGTACGCACGGACGGCGAGACACGCCGCCAGAGCGGCCGCTACGAAGGCGAAACCGACCGCCAGATAGCGGCCGGATCCCGGCGCGAACATTCGCCGAGCGGCTAGCTCGTGAGGACGATCTCGATGTTGACGCCGTCCGGCACCTGGATGCGCATCACCTGGCGCAGGGCGCGTTCGTCGGCGTCGATGTCGATCAGTCGCTTGTGGATTCGCATCTCCCAATGGTCGATCGTGCTCGTTCCCCCACCGTCCGGTCCCTTCCGCACCGGGACCCGGAGCTTCTTGGTCGGGAGCGGGATCGGGCCCGAGATCCGGACGCCGGTCTTCTGGGAGATCTCCCGGATCTGCTTGCAGATCGAGTCGACCTTCTTCGACTCGGTACCGGTAAGGGAGATCCGCGCGAGCTGCGGCATCGATGGTGTGCCTCTCCTTCCGGTTCCCCGTCGCGGGTGTCGTTCGCCCTGCCCTACGCGGCGCGCTTCTTGAGGTCGGTGACGACGCCCGCGGCGACCGTCTGACCCATGTCGCGGACGGCGAACCGCCCGAGCTGGGGGAACTCCTTGTAGCGCTCGATGACGAGCGGACGCTTCGGGGTGATCTCCACCACCGCCGCGTCCCCCGTCTTGAGCGTCTGCGGGTTCTCTTCCGCGGTCTGTCCGGTCTTCGGGTCGAGACGGCGCACGAGCTTCGTGAACTCGCAGGC
>JAJYUO010000169.1 GCA_021792485.1 Thermoplasmata archaeon | reverse complement strand
TTCCAGTACTCGGGCAGCGTGCTGACGTCCACACCCACCACGGCGAAGCAGGCCCGCGCGGTCCCCGGCCCCGGCGGGCTCGCTGCCACGCCGAAGTACGACGCGTTCGCGAGCGGCGCCGGGGGTTCGCCGGTCGGCGGCGACGAGAGCAGCTGCGTGACGACCAGGAGGGAATGCGCATCGTCGACCGACGAGAACGTCACGTTGACCTGCGTGAGCGGGTTGAGCGCGACCGCGTCGCCTCCGCTGGGCCGGACCGTGACGCTCGAGACGAGCCGTGCGTTACCGGGTATGTCGAGCATCCGGGCATCCCGCGTGTCGGCGATCCACACGCCGGTCGTGGCCGGGTCGTAGGCGACCCCGGCGGGGCCGTGAAGCGAGCCCGCCCCGACCGGACCGGACGAGTTCGTGAAGAGCGTCGGCTGGCCCGCGACGTACTCCGCGGCCTCGCCGTCGACGATCGGAAGCCCGAAGCGCATGACCCGATTGTTCTGGGTGTCGGCGACCCAGATCGTCGAGTTCGCGCCGAGCGCGATCGAGCCGGGGCCGTCCAACGCGGAAGGGCCGAGGCCCGGCCCGCCCGAGTACAGGTTCGTCTGGCCCAGGACCCCGATCGCGGATTCCCCGCTCGCGACCGGAGCCGGATAGGCGAACACGCGATTGTTGCCCGCGTCGGCGACGTAGACGGTTCCGTTCGCCGCGACGGCGACCGACGTCGGTCCCGCGAGCCCGGAGGGCGAAGTCCCGGGCGCGGAGGTCGTGAAGCTCTTCTGCCCGATCACGAGACGGGCCGATTCGAAGGTCGAGAACGGCGCCGCGAACTCGAGCACGCGATTGTTCCCCGTGTCGGCGACCCACAGCGACCCTCCCCCCGGACCGACGGACGCCCCCTCGGGCGCGCGCAGCTCCGCCGCCGAGGTACCGGGAGCGCTCGCCGTCAGGTTCGGTTGCCCGAGGACGAGGGCCGCCGCCATCCCGGTGCGGAACGGAGGGACGAAGTCGAGCACGCGGTTGTTCCCCGTGTCGACGACCCAGAGGGCGCCGCCGGAGCCGAACGCGAGCGCGGTGGGATCGTCCAGCCCGGCCGCGCCGCCGGCCGGAGCGCCCGACGTAAAATTCGGCTGGCCGAGGACCAGGCTCGCGGCCATGCCCGGATACAACGGCGGAACGAACTCGAGCACGCGATTGTTGCACGAATCGGCGACCCAGAGGTCGCCGTGGGCATCGACGATGGCATCCCGCGGCCCGCAGAAGGTCGACGGGCCGGTCCCGGACGCGGTGCGATTGTAGTTCGTCTGCCCGACGACGACCGACGCGTTCGGGCCGGCGGTGCTCGTTCCGGACGGGAACGCCGGGGATGGTACGGGCGCCGGGGGACGGGCGGCGGCTCCCGCCGGGGCGAGCGCGATCCCCGCGAGGACGACCAGCGCTCCGAGCGCGAGGGCGACCGACGCGCGCCGGCGACGATCCTTCCGGGGAAGCCCACGCATTCAGCGACTCCGCGAGAGCGGAGCGGCCGCCGGCTCTTTTCCCTTGTCGTGGGCGGGCGGCGGGCTCTTGGCGCCTTCGCGGGATGGCTCGGCGCGCCCATCCGGGATTGGGGATCGTTCGATGCCTCTACGGACGGCGGCCCGTGGCCGCCCCTGCGGAGAGGGAGGAGGCGGGCATCCGGCGATCACCCGACCGTGCGGGAGGGCCGACGGCACTCCGCGCAGGCACCGCCCGACGGGCCGGCCGCGAGGTAGAGCTTCGAGACGTGCCCGACGATGAAGATCGGGACGATCGGCACGTCCGCCGCGTCCAAGACGTCCGGGATCCTCGACCACCCGTCGTCCGGGACACCGCGCGACCGACGGGGAAGATTTGATCTCGAGCCTCGCCGCCGTTCCGCCACGGATCGCGGGGAGCGGGCGCTCCGCGGAGCGGCACGCGCGGTCAGCCGGAGCTCGACTTGAGCGCGCTCACGAGCTTCGCGACGACCTCCTTCGCATCCCCGTAGAGCATGTGGCAGTTGTCCTTGTAGAAGAGCTCGTTCTCGATCCCGGCGAACCCCTTCCCCTGGCCCCGCTTGATCACCAGGACGTTGTGCGCCTTGTCGACGTCGAGGATCGGCATCCCCTGCAGCGCGGATCCCTGCCGGCGCGCCGCCGGGTTCACCACGTCGTTCGCGCCGATCACGAGCACGACGTCGGTCTGCGGGAACTGCTCGTTGATCTCGTCCCGGTCGAACAGTTTGTCGTAGGAGATCCCCGCCTCGGCGAGAAGGACGTTCATGTGGCCGGGCATCCGGCCCGCGACGGGGTGGATCGCGAATCGGACGTCGACGCCCTTCTGCTCGAGGAGATCGGCGAGCTCCTTGACCTTCCCCTGGGCCTGGGCGACCGCCATCCCGTACCCCGGGGCGATGATCACGGACCCCGCGTAGGCCATCATCACCGCGGCGTCCGACGGCTCGATCGGCTTGAGCGAGCCTGCGACGGCGACCCCCGACTCCTCCTTCGCGCCGAAGGCGCTGAAGAGCACGTTGCCGATCGAGCGGTTCATCGCGCGCGCCATCAGGACCGTGAGGAGGCTGCCGGCCGCGCCGACCAGGGTCCCCGCCACGACCATCGCGTAGCCGGCGTCCCCGAGCGGTCCGTTGACCAGCGCGAAACCGTCCAGCGCGACCGCGATCCCGGTCATCGCGTTGAAGAGCGAGATGATGACGGGCATGTCGGCGCCCCCGATCGGGATCGCGAGCAGGAACCCGTAGAGCAGGACGAACAGGAAGAACGGCCCGAGCCAGATCGCGTTCGCGGTCACGGCCGACGTGACCCCGAATCCGATCCCGACCGCAAGCACCGCGACGTTGACGCCTTGCTGGGCCGGAAAGAC
>JAJYUO010000168.1 GCA_021792485.1 Thermoplasmata archaeon | reverse complement strand
GAGGTCAAGGGCGCGACCGCCGAGGAGCACGGCCAACTGTGCGCCGATCGAAAGCGGGCGACCGAGAAGATGTTCAGCGAAGGGGCCCATTTCGAGATCCCTCCCGAGCTTCCCGAGGGAGGGGTCGTCGACCTGGTCGACCTCGATGGATGCGCCTACTACGCGCGGGTGCTCCAGACGGACGTCGAGGCCTATTCCGACCGCATCCGAGCGAAGCTTCCCACGCCGCCCGAGTTCGACCGCCTCTGCGCGGGCGAGAACCTGTGTCCGTACGAGCTCACGAAGCGCCTGCTCCCGAAGGCGCGCATCGTCACCGCTCCGTACGCCTTCTTCTTCCACCCGCACGTCCGCCGCTCCCTGTTGCGGTGGCTCAACGTGGAGCCCTCCCAGATCGATCTCGTCATCGACGAAGCCCACCAACTGCCCGAGTACCTGCGGGAGCTGACGAGCGTCGCGCTGCCCCAGTCGTCGGTCCGGCGCGCGCGCCACGAGCTCGAGGAGCGGGGCGACTTCCAGCTCCCCGACGGGCCGAGCGCGACGCGCTTCTTCGACATCGTCCACGCCGCGATCGAGGAGATCCTCCGATCGGTCGTCCGGGAGGACGACGCGATCCTCCCGGCGAACCTTCTGGAGGAGGTCCTGTTGACCAGCCTCGGGGGCACGTCGCACCGCCTCGACACGTGGATCGGCGCCCTCGCGACGTGGGGAGAGAACCTGAAGGAGGAGCGCCGGCGCGAACGCCACCTCCCCCGGTCCTGGGTCCACACGGTCGCCCTGACGCTCCTCTCCTGGCCCCAACTGGACGGACCGGGATACGCGAAGGTCGCGATCCGGGCGCCCCGGCCGGGGCTCGAAGCGTTCAGCCTCGATGCGTCCGAGCCCGCGAACCCGATCCGGGAGTGCCATCTGGCGGTCCACATGTCCGGCACCCTCAGCCCGGTCGACGAGTACCGCCAATCCCTCGGGCTCGATCCCGCGACGTTGGCCCTGGAGGTGCCCTCCCAGTTCCCTCCTTCCCACGTCCGCTACCTGTACGATCCCACCGTGACGACGCAGTTCGAGGCGCTCCACGCGAACCCGGAGGCGATCGCGCATCTCACGGACCGGATCGGATCGGTGCTCCAGTGCCTTCCGGTGAAGACCGCGGTGATCTTTCCGAGCTTCGACCTCATGGACCGGGTCCTCCGTGCCGGGCTCCAGTACGTCCTGCCGGCGAACTCCGTGCGGGAGCATCCGCAGGTCAGCCCGGGCGACCTGTGGCGGTCGATCGAGGGATTCAAGAGGGAGCCGGGGACCGGCGTCATCCTGGGGGTCGCGGGAGGCCGGATCGCCGAGGGCGTCGACTTCCCGGACCAGGGTCTCGAGGCCGTCGTGATCGTCGGGATCCCCTACCCGCGCCCGACGGCCCGACGGGACGCGCTGCGGAGGTTTCTCGACCAGCGCCACGGGAACGGCTGGAGCTCGGCGTTCGAGGCGCCCGCGCGTCGGGCGATCGTGCAGTCGATCGGCCGGATGATCCGGAGCGAGAACGACCGCGGGATCGCGATCATCATGGACCGCCGCGCGGTCTCGTTCGGCAGCGTCCTCCCCGGCCTCGCGCCGATCGGCGATCTCGCCGCGACCGCCCGGGAGTTCTACGGACGACGAACGCGGTGGAGCTCTCTGCCGCCCCCACCCGGGTCCGCCGCCTCGGTCGCCGGGCCCGACCGGGCAGGTCACGGCGAAGGGTAAAATCCATCGAGCGGTCGGCCCGGCGTGATCATCACCCGCACCCCCTTGCGGATCAGCTTCGCGGGCGGGGGTACCGATCTCCCCTCCTACTACCGAACCCACGGGGGCGGCGCGGTCACGAGCGCCGCGATCGACCGGTACATCCACATCTTGGTCTCCCAGAAGTTCGACCCCACGGTCCGGGTCGCGTACTCGAGGACGGAGAACGTCGCGCACGTCGACGACCTCCAGCACGAGCTCGTCCGAGAGGCGATGCGGCTCACCGGGGTCACCCGCGGCGTCGAGATCCACACCGTCGCCGACATCCCCGGGGAAGGAACCGGGCTCGGCTCGTCGTCCAGCCTCACCGTGGGGCTGCTCCAGGCGCTCTACGCCTACCAGGGAGTCCTCAAAGATCCGGCCGAACTCGCGGCCGAGGCGGCGGAGATCGAGATCCACCGGCTCGGCGGCAGCCTCGGCAAGCAGGACCACTACATCGCCGCATTCGGCGGCGTCCAGTACTTCGAGTTCCACGCCGACGAGTCGGTCCGGACCTCTCCGATCCCGATCCTCCCGTCCGACCGGGAGGCGCTCGGGGACCACCTCTCCCTGTTCTACACCGGTCAGACCCGTCGCGCCGGCGGGCTCCTGAAGAGCCAGAGCGAGCGGACCGCCGAGAACGTCGCCGCCCTCGACCGGATGAAGGAGCTCGCCCAGGAGGCCCGCGAGGCGATCCTGCGCTCCGATTTTCGGGCGCTCGGGGCGGTCTTGGACGAGGGATGGAACCTCAAGCGGGGGCTGACGGCCGGCGTCTCGAGCGCGACGATCGACACGTGGTACGCGAAGGCGAAGGAAGCCGGCGCGTGGGGCGGCAAGATCGCCGGAGCCGGGGGAGGCGGCTTCCTCCTCCTCGCGCACCCGCCGAGCGCGACCCGTCAGATAGAAGAGGCGCTGAAGCCCATGCCCCGTACACCGGTCCGGATTTCGGCCGAGGGATCGCGGATCCTGTTCGTAGGACGATGAGCGCAGATTCCGACCTTTCCGCGTACGTCCGGCGCTACCTCGCCGAGACGCGCGCCGCCCTGCAGGACGAGTACATCCTGCAAGGGGTCCCCCGGATCGCCGAGGAGCTCGTCCGGGCCCGCACCGAGGGCCGGACGATCTTCTTC
>JAJYUO010000167.1 GCA_021792485.1 Thermoplasmata archaeon | reverse complement strand
TAGCCGGCGCGCGTCGCGCTGGAGAGGCGTTGGGCCGGCGAAGCGCGTTCGCGTGCGGGCGAAGTGGTGTTCATGGTGCGTGAGGTCCCACTGCTTCCGTTACCGGTATGCCGCGTTCGGACAGGGGCGACTGGGAGGCTGTGACTATTTAATAGGTTGGGCGCCCGGGAACTCCGCCTACTCGCGTTCCGTTGGGCGCGGGAGGTTCCGGACGGCGCGTCGGCGCAAGTCGTTGAGCGCGTTCATGTAGTTCGCGTAGGCGTCGTACGGATTCGTGTAGCTCGAGAAGTAGCGATGGACGTCGGCGTCGGACTCCTGTCCGCCCACGTACATGTAGTAGAAATGGTCGCTCGCGAGCAAGCGCCGCCAGTCCGTCCGGATCGCTTCGTCGTTTCCCAGCCGGACGAGGGAACCGGCCTTCCGTGCGGCCTCGAACGCCGAGCGCTGCATGTCGTTGCCGAGCCACGCGCCGAGATCACGCCGCTCGTCCGCCCAGCTCATCGGCTCCTCGACGCTGACGCCGCCGGCAACGGGACCCTGGACGCCCTCCTCGACGGTCGCCCAGCGGAAGTGCGGCGCCTTCGCAACCTCGGCCGGGAGCGCCGAAAGGAAGTCGAGGATGCCGGTGGATGCCGGCTGGTGCTCCCCGAACGTCTCGAAATCCATGAACAGGCCGATCACGTCGCCCGGGGTCTGGGAGAGCCAGTGCGCGTACTTCTCCGCGGTCAGCGGGTACTCGCTCCAGCCCCGGTTGGAGAAGCGGAAGGCGATGTCGTCGCTCAGTCGATAGTTGCGCAGCAGGACGCGGACGCCCCGCGTCGTCGACTCGTAGAGATAGTTGGGGGACCGGTTGCCCAAAGCGCCCTCCCATCCTTCCGCCAGCATCCCTTGGAACCCCAACTGGCCGGCGAACCGAGCGATCGCATCGGAATAGACGAGCTCGGTCATGCGCATCACCTTCGGAGCCACGCCGAAGACCTCCCGAAGCTTGCGCAGATGCAGGCGGACCTCTTCTTCGAGTTCCGGGGGCGGCAGAAGGAAGGCGAGCGAGTGGTAGTATGTCTCCGCAACGAGGGCGACCCGCTGCGACCTCAGCGCCGCGCGGACGCGGTCGAGGACGTCGGGAGCCGCCATCTCCGCCTGTTCGATGAACGTCCCGGTGAGGGAGAGGCTGAACCGAAAGTCCGGATACCGGTCGAGCAGTTCGAGGAGCCGGTCGAGCGTGGGCCGATAGCTCCGTTCGGCGATTCCCCGGAAGATGTCGAGGTTCCGCGGAACGTCGAAGTAGGGCTTCCCAGATCCGAGATCGAGGTAGCGGAACCGAGCCAGCCGCCAGGGCTGGTGCATGTGCAGGTAGAGCGTGAGCTTCACCGCCCCTCCCGGTAGGCCTCGATCGCTTCTCGATACACCCCGACGGTCTGCCGCGCCCGTTCCGGCCAGCCCTCCTGGGTCGCTTCGCGCAGTGCGTGCTCGCTCATCTCTTCGCGCAAGGGCGGGTACTCGAGCAGTTCGGCCATCCGGCTCGCGAACTCGTCGACGTCCCAGAAATCGACTTGGAACGTGCTTCGGACGACCTCGGCGACGCCGCTCGTCTTCGACACGATCGTCGGGACCCCGGCCGCCATCGCCTCGAGAGCCGCGATTCCGAACGGCTCGACCACGGACGGGAGGACGAAGACCGCCGCGTCTCGCAGGATGGCGCTGCGTTCCTCGTCGCTGACCTTTCCGAAGAAGAGGACGCGGTCGCCGATCCCGAGCTGGACCGAGAGGCGGACGAGGCGCGCGTACTCGGGCCCCTCTCCGGCGATCGCGAATCGCACGTCGGGGAACTGAGGAGCGATCCGGGCCGCGGCGCGCAAGAACGTATCGGGTCCCTTCATCGCGGTCAGACGGCCGAGGAAAAGGACGATGCCGGCGTCTCGTCGCGCCGGCGGCGGTTCGTCCGGCGGTCGCACGGCGTTGTAGACGACCCGAACCTTCCGGCGATCGGCTCCGTAGGCACGTGCGATCTGGTCGGCGAGGTGTCGGCTCACCGCGATGATCCGCGTCGCCGAGTCAAACCCCAGCTTCTCGCGATCGAAGATCGCGGGGTACGGGTGGCCGAGGGACCGGTCGAGCTCGGTCGAGTGGATCGTCATCACGAGCGGGACGCCGAGTCGGCGGGCGAGATCCCGCCCCCCTTCGGTACCGAACCAATCGTGGACGTGGACGACGTCGACTCCGGTGAGCGTCAGGCGTCCGACCCAGCGGTTGTAGCGTTCGATCAGGGTCCGGAAGTCGGTCCGCATCGCTTCGTCGACCCGGTAGGAGCTCGGGTATCCGAAGGGAACGGGAACATCGTCGTCCGGACTTCGGAACGTTACGCCCGGCGCTCCCTCATAGGGAAGCGCAAACGGCGTCAGGAAGATTACGGTGTGGCCGAGGCGAGCGATCTCGCGCGAGATCTCCTGAGAGTGGACTCCGAGCCCTCCGGTATGGAACGGCGGGAACTCCCATCCTACCATGACGACTGTGAGATGGCCGTTCTCGCTGGGTGGGGGGATGGAGAGGAAGCTCGGTTGCGCGGAAGCCTCTCGGCGCGCCGTCCGCCGCCGAAGCGACACTTCCCGCTCGATCGCGCGGGCCGATCCCGCAGCGCGCAGCGGTTTCTTCGAGGGCGCTGACGAAGCTCGCGAGGTCGTGCCGCCCGGAGCATGACGGCGCGGCCGAGGAGCCGCGCGACGGCGCGTGCGACTCCGACTCGCCATTCCGCGATTCCTGCAGAAGCGCCCCTGCGACGGTCGTAGGCGTCGCGCCACTTATAGACGGCGACCGTACGATCGTTAGAACCCGGCCAACAGCTCCTCGATTGCCCGTCGCGGATGTCGCGCCAGTGCGATGGCGCTGGCGACGAGAACGCCCTGGCTCCCGAGCTCCAATGCCCGGCGCACGTCCTTTCGATCAGCGAGGGCGC
>JAJYUO010000166.1 GCA_021792485.1 Thermoplasmata archaeon | reverse complement strand
AAGGTCCGGCATCGCAGGCGCCTCCGCGAGCTCGTGGAAGTCGATCCCTTCGCCGACCAGATGGACCTTCGCGGGATCGTAGCCGAACGACACGACCTGCTCGACCTCGTGCTCGGTCAGCGCGAGATACGCCCGGAACGAACGAAGGGCGAACGGGAGGTACCGCTCGAAGTACAGCCGGTTCGCGGTTCCCCCCCGCATCTCGAGCTGGTAGAAGCCGTGGGTCGTGATCGCCTTCGGCTGGGCGACGAGCGGCGCGACCGGGAAGAGGAAATCCGCCGACCAGATCCGGTTCCCGCTGAGATGCAGAAGGTCGAAGTCGAGCTCCTTGAGCGTCGAAAGATACCGCTTCGGCTGACGGAACCGGCCGACCCGGCGCATCCGGATGCGGTGCACTTCGATGCCCCGGACGTTCTCCGCGTCGGGGGTCCCGGGCTCCCGCTGGGTCAGGACGATCGGATGGTCCCCGCGATCGAGGAGGGCCCGCGCGAGTCCGAGCGCCCAGCGCTCGGAACCGCCCTCGACCGGGAAGAAACGATGGCTGACGATCAGGACCCGCATCGGTTCGCGCGGCCCACGGGCGGAGCGTATATCTCGCTAGGCGTGAGCGCCGCCGACCGGCGTTCACGTTATCCGAAGCCTCCGTGTTTGCGCGTCCCGGGAGGCGGATCGTGCGCATCCTTCGAGTGAACTCCTGGCAGGGGATGCGCGGTGGAGCGGAAGAGTACGTTCGCACCGTCTCCCGCGCGATGAGCGCGACGGGCCACCCGACGCACGTCGTGAGCCTCACGAACGAGGTCCCCTCCGATCCGAAACCCGACGAAACGTACGTCCGCGTCCCGGTCCTCGGAGCGCGCCGCGCGGCCGCCGATCTGTTCCCCCGGGCCGAGATCCGCCGCGAGCTCGACGCGGCCGTCCGGGAGTTCCGGCCGGATCTCGTGCACCTCCACCACTACGACGCCGGATTCATGGCGATCGCTCGGTGGATCTCCGACCTCTCGATCCCCGTCGTCATGACCGCCCACGACGCGGAGCTGGTCTGCCCGAACGGCTCGCTGATGCGTCCGGGGAACATCGTGTGCGAGGGAGGGATCCTCCCTCGGTGCCAGTTCACCGGATGCGAGGTAGGGCTGGGATTGCCATACGAGCTCGCGCAGCGCGCGAGCTTCGACCGGCTCGTGGCCCGACGGATTCGCGCGTACTTCTGTCCGAGCCGGGCCCTCACGCTCTACCTGCACCGAAACGGCTATCGCCCGGCGGTCCACCTGGCGTCGTACGCCTCGATCCCCGACGAGATCCGCGCGGCTCCCCCTCCCCGGCCGGCCCCTGAGCTCCCCCCGACGGTCGGCTTTCTCGGGCGCCTCGAGTGGTACAAGGGGCTCGACCCATTGCTCCGTTCGATCCGTCTCCTCACCGAGCGGATCCCGAACGTCCGTCTCGACATCGCGGGCGATGGTCCGGCGCGGCCCGGGGCCGAGGCGCTCGCCGCGCGCCTCGGGATCGCGGACCGGGTGACGTTCCGGGGCGACCGGAGGGGAGCGGCGAAGGAGAAATGGTTTCGGGGCATCCATGTCCTCGCGCTTCCGTCGACGTGGTTCGAGAACCTCGCGTTCGTGGGAATGGAGGCGCAGGCGCGAGGATGTCCGGTCGTCGCGAGCGCGGTGGGAGGAAACGCCGAGGTCGTCCACGACGGCGACGGCGGACGGATCGTTCCCGTCGGGGATGCTCCGGCGCTCGCGGAGGCCCTCGGCCAGATCCTTTCCTCGCCGGAGCTAGCGCGACGGATGGGCGAGCGCGGACGGGCGTGGGTGCTCAGCGAGTTCACGCCCGAACGGCACATCGCCCGGCTACTCGCCGCGTACGCGGCCGCGCTCCACGGGCAGGTGCGAAACTCCCCGGTCGAGGCGGAGTCCCTACTCGCACGCGCGTCGGTCGCCTGAACGCATCGGAGAAGCGCTTATGCGTTCGGAGTAGGCTCCATCGCGCGATGGCCCAACTCGCGGTCACCGGCGCGGCCGGATACATCGGGAACCTGCTGAGCCGGACGGCCGCGACCGAGGGGTGGGACGTGCGCGGCGTCGACGACCTGACCGGCCCGATTTCGATCGCTCCGGACGGAATCCGGTTTCTCTCGGAGAGGTTCTTCTCCCCGGAGGCCCTGCGCTTCCTCGAGGGCAGCGAGGTCGTCCTCCACCTCGCAGCCGTCTCGGGCGTGATGCCGTGCGCGAACGATCCCGTGGGGACCCGCGAGGTGAACGTCGGCGGGACCGCACAGCTGGTCGAATGGTGCCGCGCGAGACGGATACCGCTCGCCTTCGCGAGCAGCCTTTCGGTCGTCGGAGCGCCGCCTCAGATGCCGATCACGGAAACGACCCCGGCCAATCCCACGCACGAGTACGCCCGCCAGAAGGCGGAGGGGGAGCGCCTCGTCTCCTCGCTGCGCCCGAGCGGCATCGCCGGCGTCTCCGTACGCATGAGCAACGTCTACGGATCGTACTCCGTCTCGGGGAGAACCGTCGCGAAAGGGAACGTGATCAACGAGTTCTCGCGCCAAGCCGCGACCGGTCGCCTTCGCGTGAACTCCCCCGGGACCCAGCGGCGG
Source organism: Thermoplasmata archaeon (assembly GCA_021792485.1). Classification (GTDB taxonomy): domain Archaea; phylum Thermoplasmatota; class Thermoplasmata; order Lutacidiplasmatales; family UBA184; genus Lutacidiplasma. The sequence goes on along the minus strand of JAJYUO010000166.1, from coordinate 409 downwards.
GATTTCATCCACATCGCGGACGTGGTGAAGGCCTGGCTCGCGGTCGCCGACCGGCTGCGACGCGGGGCCGCCCCCAACGACGTGTACCTGTTCGCCAGCGGAACCGCCGCGTCGATCCGCGAGGTCGCAGCACGAATGGAGGCCGCCTGGCGGCACGCCCATCCTCGCCGCGCCCCCCTCGCGGTCGACGTCGTGGAGAACCCTCGGGGGGCGGTCGAACTGCTCGACGAGCGCTTCCAGGTAGATCCCCGCGCGACGTGGGAATCGCTCGGGATGCGGCCGTCCCACGAGCTCGATCGCGAGATCTCGCGGATCGTCGCCGATGTTATCCCGCCTTCCTGAGCCCGGCGACCCGCAGAGCCGGGATTCCCTCGTCGAGAGAGAACCCCCTTAAGTCGCGGTGCCGCTC
>JAJYUO010000165.1 GCA_021792485.1 Thermoplasmata archaeon | reverse complement strand
GGCGGTCCGACGGTGGCGGTCGGAGCCGATCCGGTGGGGCCGCCGGCTCACCCCGCCGGGGGCTAGGACGCGGCCCGTCGCGCGCGCGCAGCGGCGGCCCGTCTTGCGGCGGCGCGGGATCGAAGCATTCGCCGGCCCGCGGACGGATCTTTAGCGGCCGGGGGCGCATTCCTAAACTCCCATCGGAGCTCACGGATCCCGATGGTCGAGCCGGAACCTTCCGTCCTGCGGTCTTCGCCGGCGCGCCGGGCGCACTGGGAAGCGATCTACGCGGCGCGCCCCGAGGACGAGCTCAGCTGGCACCAGGGGCGCCCCGGCCTATCGTTGCGTTGGATACGACGGTACGCGGCGGATCGAGCGAGCCGGATCATCGACGCGGGCGCCGGCTCTTCGCGGCTCGCGCCGTGGCTCTGGCAGGCCGGCTACCGGAACCTGATCGCGCTCGACATCTCCCGCGCCGCGCTCGACCGGGCGAGGGCCCACGCCGAGCAGGTCGGGGCCCGGGTCACGTGGCTCGTTCGGGACCTGGCGCGCCCGTGCCGGCTCGGGCCGGTCGATCTCTGGCACGACCGGGCCGTCTATCACTTCATGGTCCGGGATCGGGATCGCACGACGTACCTCGAGAACGTCCGCCGGGCGCTCGTGCCCGGGGGCATCGCGGTGGTGGCGTCGTTCGCGCCCGACGGCCCCTCCACCTGCAGCGGCCTGCCCGTTCGCCGATATTCCGGGCGCGAGCTGGCCGGTTCCTTCGGGAGCGGCTTTCGTCTGCTCGCGACGCGGCGCGAGCGGCACCGGACCCCATGGAGGGCGGTCCAGCCGTTCACCTACGTCGTCCTTCGCCGAACGTCGGCGCGGGCCGGCCCCCCCCTCCGCGCCGGGACGGGCGCTCGCCGGCGCCATCGCAGGTGAGCCGGGGCGCGGACGTACGTTGAAATCTCTCCGCGGCCTTGTCGGATCCGAGCGGCATATGAGCGACGAGAGCGGCGAGCTGAGCAAGGGGCTACTGGAAGGCATGATCGAAGCGCTATCCGACAAGCACAGCCAGATGGACATCCGGTTGCAGGGGCTCTCCCTCGACCTAGGAGGCGACCGCCGTCTACGGGTGACGATGTCCGGCACGGTCAGCGTCTCGGTCCACATGCGGGACCTCACGCCCGAGGAGAAGTCTGCGCACATGGAAGCGAGTGTCGCGCGGATCCACGCTTCCTACTGACGGAACCCCGCACGCCGTAGAGGGCCTAGAGCCGGCGCCGCACCCGCCACAGGGCGGCGGGGCTCATCGAGATGTGTCCGGTGAGCGCACTGACTCCGTGGCCGATCCGGATCGCCTCATGGGCCCCGTCCTGGAGCACCACGCTCCAGCCGGACCGAGCGAGCCCGGAGGCGAAGCCCGGGACCTCCCATAGGGGGGTCCACGGCGCCGCCCGGCTCTTCCTTCGGCCGCGACGCTCCATCGCGAGAACGGGATCGATCTGGAGGTGGACTTCCCGTCGCTCTCCGTCCAGCCGCAAGACGTCCCGTCCCTGGACGTCCACTCGGAGCGATCCAGCTACGCACCAGTCGAGAACGCGGGCGAGCTCACGGAGTTCGCGTCCGCGCGGCATGCCTTCCTTCTCCGGTCGTAAGGCTCGCGCCGGGATATACCCGTGCTCCGGTCCGGTCGTAGCCACCGGGACATAGAGGTCCCCCCGGTCGACGTCCTTCGCTCGACCGCCCGGTTCTCGCAGGCCGTCCCCCGGGGTTCGAGCTGGACCGATGGTCGTCGCGTCCGGCGGGATGCAGGCGTCGCAGCCCGTGCTATGGTATAGCATGACTTATCTGGGGTCGTCGTTCCGCGAAAGCCGTGTCAGGGAATGCCTCCGTGCGCTCGGTGAACGAGCTCCGGCGAGAGATTCGTCGCGCGGACCGAGAGCTCGTGCGGGTCATCGGGCGACGCCTCGACCTCGCCCGGAGAATCGCCGACGCGAAGCAACAGCAGGGCCGGGCCCTGCGAAACTACCCGGTCGAAGCCCAGGTCGTCTCGCGCTGGCGGGCGGCGCTGGGCGGGTGGGGGGTTGCGGCCCCCCGGGCCGAGCGCCTCGCCCGATGGATGATCGAGGAGGCGCTGCGTGCGCAGGAGCAACGACTTCGACGACGCGTGCAGCGACGCGGATCCGCTGGGGCGATCGACATCGCCATCGTGGGCGGAGCGGGAGCGATGGGGCGCTGGCTCGCCGGCTTCCTCGAGGACTCCGGCCGTCGGGTCGCGATCGTCGACCCCCGCGCGGTCCCCGGAGAACGGCCGGTGCTCCCCGACGTGGCGAGCGCCGTCCGTCGCGCGCGCGTGGTCATCTTTGCGACGCCCATCCGGTCGACCCGACCCCTTCTGGAGCAGGCCCTGGCCGAGCGCGGCCGGGCCGTGCTCATCGATGTGCTGAGCGTGAAGGCTCCCATTCGTTCGACGATCGAGCGCGCGGCGCGGTCGGGAGCCCCGGTGACGGGACTCCACCCCCTCTTCGGACCCTCGGCCAAGACCTTGTCCGGGCGCAACCTTCTCGTCGTTTCGGCGGGCGTTCGTTCGGCCGACCGAGTGGCCCGCGACCTGTTCCGCGATTCCGCCGTCTCGATCACGACGGTCCCTCTGGCCGAGCACGATCGCCTGATCGCGGAGTCGCTCGGCCTGAGCCACTTCGTGAACCTCCTCTTCCTCTCCGCCATCTCGCATGACGCCCGTTCGCGCCGAACGCTGGCGCACGCGTCGAGCACCACCTTTCGCCGCCAGAGCGAAGTCGCCCTCGACGTCGCTCGGGAGGGGGCCGAGCTGTATCTGGACATCCAGTCGGAGAACCCCTGGTCGCATCGGACCGACGCCGAGCTCGACCGCGCCCTGCGCTCGCTCCGATCGATCGTCCGCCGGCACGATGTGGCCCGGTTCGAACGGACGCTCCGGGACGGCCGAGCTCGGCTCGAAGGCGTCCTGGGCCCCCAGGCTCGCTCGCTCCTCGCCTAGCCGACCCGCGTCCCCGGAACGGCGC
>JAJYUO010000164.1 GCA_021792485.1 Thermoplasmata archaeon | reverse complement strand
CCGCTCTCGCCGCCGCAGATCACCCACGAAATGCCACGGCACGCGCATGAGGAGAGGGCCCCGGAAAGGTCGATGGCTTCCAGCAAGGGTTCGCAGGAGAGGAAGGCCACGGGAACGTCAAGGTCCATCAGGTACGGGACCCGCGTGCGGACCGCCCTCTGATCCTCGACGCTCGTGCCGAGCCAAACGTTCGGGTAGCCGCCCGGTCCCCAATCCGGGGGGAGGTGGTCCCGGATCCGCTCCGGGCGCTTCGTTAGGATCTGCCACGTCAGGTGCGGCGTTTCGCGGATGACCTTCCACGCCTCTTCGCGCCAAGGGTCCGCCTCCTCGATGAAGAAGTCGCTCAGGGAGCAGGTGAAGACCGTGCGCCTCCTGCCGTCGAGCGCGGCCTTCCGGTCCCACACGTAGGGCTTGCGCCAGTAGTCGGGGCGCGTCCTGCGGACCTCGGCGAAGACTTTGCCCATGCGGTCGCGTACCAGTTTCTCGGCGTAGCAGTGGGTGCAGCCGGCCGAGACTTTGCGGCAGCCGACCCAGAAGTTCATCGTGGAGTCGGCCCACGCGATCCCCGTGCTGTCTCCCATGTTACTCCTCCGGCACGTACTCGTACGCGTTTTCCTCCGCTCCCGGTTTGCCGTCCTCTCGACCCATTACGTGGAACGACTCGGACACCTCCCGCTCTACCTGCTCGCTGAAGTCCTGCTTGAGTTTCTCCATCCCGCCTCCGACAGAAACCCACTTCCACAGGTAGGGATGGTGAGCCCAACACCCGTGCGGACCGTCGTGGCCCTTTGGCCGGCCGCATGTATGGACGAGCCTGCACTCCCCGTCCTTGCCGCCGACGATCTTAGCGCCGCATCGAGCGCGCCTTCGCCTCTTAGATCCCGACATCTCACCCTACTCCCGCGCCGCTCATGCCGTCGCTCGAGGCTCTACCGACCGCGGCGCTACGAACGTCCAGAACAGTACGGCGACGCCGGTGCCGACGGAGCGAACCCCGTGCCGAGGCCCGCTGCTCATGCCATTATTTCCCCTGATGCGATCCCGGGAACTTCATCGCCCCAGGAGTCCCATCCCTCGCGTAGGCGCCGCGCGAACAACTCGACCCTGGGCGCGGGCCCGAGGTCCTCCGCGATCGCGTAGATTATGTCGGGCTTTCGGGAGTGGGCCGTGCGTGCCTCTCGGACCAGGGTCGTCCACCGTGTTCCGCGCTTGGAGAGGGTAGGCGGGAGGATGTGCCCCCGAGTTGCGATGAGAAGGTGCTCGGTCTGGCCCTTGAGCCAGACCCCGATCCCGGACCTGACCTTATCCCAAGTGAGCACGGTCTTGTACTCGAATCCCCACCGCTCTGCTACGGCGACGGCGAGAGGCAGGGTCGAGTTGATCGTCCAGAGCAGAAGTAGGCTGTCCGGGGCAGAGATCGAGTAGACGCGCATCCCGATCACCTCCTCGTCAGGCATCACGCTGTATGGGGTGCGGAAGCCGTTCGCGGGGTTGAAGCCCCACGACCCGGCGACCTCCCACGGCGGATCGACGAGCAGTGTCCCATAGGGTGCGTTCGGAAGCTCGAACGGAACGTGGTCGGCCCAACGATAGGACGCCTTCCCTCGTCTCAGGGCTCGGTCGGTCAAGGAGGAGCCTCCGCGAGGCGTACGGATTCGGTGACGTGGACGTAACTGGGCAGCGGGCGGATCACGCACCGACCGCTATCCGGGGACTCCCCATCGCAGCGCGCGAGCGCCTCAGTCGATGCCTCCGTCCGTGCCCGGCCCTCCACCTCGAAGGCGATCTCGGAGGCCCGGCTGATGCGATGGGCGGCTCTCGTGGAAAAAGAAGCGCGACCCCTGCTGAGGCCGGTTCTGCGCTTCCAGACCTCGCCGGACCCGGGTTTCCAGTAAGACGTGAGCGGGAACACGGGGTGGCCGTCGGCGTCCTCGAAGCGCGTCACGTCGACGCACCCAATCGAGCCGACCGCTCGATCTCTGACTCTTCTTCGATGGGTGCCGCGACTCGCTTTCTGGCCCCTTCGCGGTAGAGCTCCCGGTACGCCGAACGGACCTCGAATGCCGTTAGGTAGACGACTCGGCCGGTCTCGAGCTCGATGCGGACGTCCCCTCGGCCCTTTCTGCCGAGACGCTCGATCGGGCTCAAGCAGGCACCTCCGCGAGGGTGGGCTGTAGCGTCGTCTCGACCGTGGTCGCGAGTTCGTTGCCCCATACGGTCCAACCGGCGCGTCGACGTCGTGCGAAGAGTTCGAGCCTTGGCCCCGGTCCGATGTGCTCCATCATGGTGATCACAGCCCGGGGTTTCTCGGAATGCCGGCTCGGCCGCTCCATGATCGCGGTCGTGTACGTGGGCATTTTCTCGCCGCCCTTCGAGCGAGCGCGGGGTGTCGGAGGATGCCCCCTCACCGCCAGGATCGCGTGCTCGGTGGACCCGCGCAGCCAGAAGCCAATTCCCGGGCGCGGTCGCCCGGTCCTCGTCGTCTTTACCCATGTGAGCATGGTCTTCTGCACGAACCCCCAGTGCCTCAGGCACTCTACGGCGAGACCGATGTGGGCGTTAGTCGTCCAGAGTAGCAGCACGGAGTCCCGGGCGGCGGCATCTCCGACCGGCAGATGGAAAATCTCTCCCTCGGTCATTGATGCGTACGGGGTGACGCGCAAGGTTCCCTTCGGCCCGTTGCGATACGGCCACGGCGGATCGCAGACGATTGTGCCGAACTGGCCTCCGACAGGGAAGCCGGGATAGGGGCCGGTCACGTCGTCGCCTCCCCGAACTCGACCAACCGCCGCTGGGAGGGGTGATGGACGGTCGCTGTGCCCTGAGGACGCTCCAACCTCTCGCGTGCGAACGCCGCCGACTCGGGGCTGAGTTCTATGCCGATGGACGGGCGACCGAGGCGACGGGCGACCACGAGCGTGGTGCCGGACCCCGCGAACGGGTCAAGCACGAGGTCCCCCGGCCGCGTCGAGGCGGTGATGCAGAGCTCCGGCAGCGTCTCGGGGTAGACCGCTACGTGCCGCCCCTCAC